>JAJZHM010000123.1 GCA_021804485.1 Pseudomonadota bacterium
TCCGAGAACGCATCGATCTCATCCAGCGAGGTGATGTGCTCGGGCAGATTCGCGGGCGGTGCAAACGCCGGGAACGGTAGTTCGGGAAATGTGCCGAGCAACTCCACGCGCTTTTCAACTAACTGGACGATCTTGATCTTCAGCGCATCCTGCGCCGTCACGCCAAAGGTCGAGAGCTTGCGGAACTCGGGCTGAAGCAGTTCAACCGTATGCGTGCGAAAGAAGTATTCGGTCCGGATGCCGCAGGCGCGGGCCAGCTTGAGCAGCTGAGTCGACGACGGCGTCAGCAGGCCCTTCTCGTACTTCTGAATGGCGGTGTGAGAAACACCCACCTGTTCGCCCAACGCACCCAGGGTCAGACCTGCCGCCAATCGTGCTTGACGAATGCGATCTGCAATCATGACGCCTCCTTGGGTATGGTTTAAAACATCTTAAATAATACCAAAATTTTAAACCAAAGAGAAACCTCCTCGTCTCAAGGTGCCCCATTTGTATGTCCGCTGGGCTTTCCTTGCAGTTGACATCCTCCCCGCCCTCAGCTGATGGCTGCCGCTTACGCGGGCCCCTGAAAAGAATGGGGTCTTAAGAAAGGGCGGGGAGGATGTCAAAGTACCTTGGCGAGAACCAAGGGTGAGCCAGGAGACCCCAAATCATCCAGCACCATAAACCCCCTAAATTTAATCATGGGGATATTTAGGTGAAAAAATTAATGGCGATGAACTGGAAATCTGATCTAAGATATCCTGAGCAGGAGGATAGGATCATGTCAACTCATCAGTCTCATCCCGACGTCGTCATGCGACTCAAACGGGCAGAGGGCCATCTTAGGAGCATCATTGACATGCTGCAGGAAGGACGAAGCTGTGTCGAGGTTGCACAGCAACTGCAAGCTGTTGAAGGGGCGATCAGCAGTGCCAAAAGGGTTTTGGTTCATGATCATGTTGATCATTGTCTGGAAAAAGCCGTACGAGACGGCTCGCATAATGAAGATGACCTGATTCGTGAATTCAAGGCGATGATACGATATCTGTGAGGAAGCATCTTGATTGATTTGGCTACCCTGATTCAGCATTCCAGTTCTTGGTTGTTTATTCCTGCCGCTATTGTTCTGGGTGCGCTGCACGGACTTGAGCCCGGACATTCGAAAACCATGATGGCAGCTTTTATCATTGCCATTCGCGGTACCGTTCTTCAAGCTGTTTTGCTGGGGCTTGCTGCAACCCTATCGCATACCGCTGTGGTCTGGGTCGTTGCTCTTACGGGTCTTTACTTTGGCAAAAATATGCAGATATCCTCAAGTGAGGTGTATTTTCAGCTGGCTTCAGCGATTCTAATGCTTGCTGTGGCGCTCTGGATGCTGTGGAGAACCTGGCAACTGCAACGTTTTAACCGGAATGATCATGGTGCACTGGATCCCTCCCGCATTGATACCGGGCATGGGGTTGTTCATCTGAGCCTTGTGCATGAGGGAGCAGTGTCGCACTTTCGTCTTGCTCATGAAGCTGGAGCTAGTCATGGCTGGGCAGCCCAGGATGTACAGCTTTACACAGAACGTCCGGATGGACAGCGTCAGGTTTTTGATTTTGTTGCCCGTGCGAATGACCTCGAATCCCTGCAGGAAGTGCCTAAACCTCATGTATTCAGGGCAAGACTAAGCCTGGGGCACCATCATCACCATCATGACTACGATATCAGTTTTCCGCAACCAGATCCTCGGGATCAGCTCATTGCTGATGCCCAGGTTTATCAGGATCCTCATGAGATGGCTCATGCTCATGATATTCAGAAGCGTTTTGCAGATCAGAACGTAACGACCGGGCAGATTATCCTTTTTGGACTTACCGGTGGTCTTGTTCCGTGTCCCGCATCCATTACCGTGCTGTTGCTTTGTCTGCAGCTGAAAAGGTTTTCACTGGGTATGACCCTTGTACTTTCCTTTAGCATTGGGCTTGCTCTGACTATGGTTGCTTCCGGAGTGCTGGCGGCCTTGAGCCTGCGCCATATTTCCCGACACTGGAATGGTTTTGGTGACTTTGCAGCAAAGGCGCCTTTTTTGTCAGGTGGTTTGATTGTGCTTCTTGGTTTGTATATGGGTTATCAGAGCCTGATGGCGCTTGCCTGAGCTGATTTTAACCGCTGCATGGCGACGGTCCCGATACCCATGAATAGCGTCATCAGACCAAAAGCCAGAATGGGAGAAAGTTTAGTCCAGATGAGTCCTGCGCTGGCGCTGGACACAAACTTGGCGACCCCACGGGTAAGTCCGAGAGCGCCATAGCTGAAAACAAGTTGGTCTTTGCTGACCATTTCAGCCGGAACCGTTGCAGCCAGGGCCTCATCAATGCTTGTATAAGTTCCGGCAAGCGTGAAGATAACCAACAGGAGACTGGCTGAATCCAGCCAGAAGGCCACAGCAGTCACAAGTGCCGTTAGTGCCCCAAGACTGTAACCCAGAACCAGCATGCGTTGATGCCCAAGACGATCCGCCAGAAAACCAGCTGGATAGGAGAGTAGCACCTGCATGAGGTTTCGCCAAACGTAGAGCAGTCCTGCCAGTTGAGCAGCCTTGACCATGCCATAAGAGGGTATGAGAAGACTGGTCGCTGCCAGAATCAGCAGGGAGTGTGAGGCATTGCCAAGTTCAAAAAGACCAACGGCTCCCAGATAGTGTTTAAAGCGCTCGGGCATCGACCGTAACGAGCGCGCCACCAATAAAGCAGGGTTTGATGAATCTTCAGGATCATGAACCAGAGTTGCGAAGGCCAGTGCCGCACACAGGCCCGGGATAACCGAAAACCAGAGTACCAGACGGAAAACATCAGCACGGGATGTGGGGTGCATGGCAGGAATCCACTGCAGCAGGGCAACGCCAAGGAGCGGGCCCAATACGGAGCCAATGCTGTCGGCCGCCCGATGAAATCCGAAGGCGCGCCCTTTGGTCGCAGGTGATACCGCCTGGATGACAATTGCATCACGTAGTGGTCCACGCAAGCCTTTTCCAAACCAGGATACGGTTCGACCAAGCAGGATCAACAACCAGCCCCCAGCCAGGGCGATAAGCACCTGTCCTACTGGTGTCAGGGCGTAGCCAAGGACCACCAGCTGTTTGCGATGTCCGATTCGGTCAGCAATGTAGCCTGAAAGCATTTTGCTAAAACTGGCAACTGCATCGGCAATACCTTCAATCAGACCGAGAATATCAGCCGACAAACCCAGAACTTCCAGAAATCCCGGCAGAATGACGGTGGTAATCTCATAGCAGAAATCACCCAGGCCACTGGTCAGACCGGCGCCAAGCACTGTACGGTTAAGCCATGACGTCGCATTCGTGCCTGGATTTGGTTTATCGGGGTTCGGCAGCATGGATGCTTCCTTGGGTCAATGGTCGGAAGGATTTATGTCTTTGGGGGGCGAAAATGCTGTTCTGCCGGATGAGGCTTGAGAAATGTCGGCATTCGGTTGCGGTCATAAGCATCACGCAGGTGGGTACATTCTTTAAATCGTTTGTAGGCCCACTGATAGGCCTCAGGATCTGCGCGAATGACCTGTTCAACGGTTCGGTTCATGCCGGTAACTGACGTTGGCAGGTCTTCACTGTAGAAATATTCATCCGGCTCCTCAAAATAGAGATTGAAGCCATCACCTTGCGGACGACGACGAGTGTACATGACAATCACGGAAGCATGGGTTTTCTGCCAAAGTCGACTGGCCAGGACCGTACTCAAGGTTTCAATACCGAAAAATGGGACCCAGACACCTCCCTTGGGCTGAGGGACATGATCGGGCAATATGGCTACAAATCCATTGCGTTTAAGTGCCTTCATCAGTGAACGTACCCCGGATTCATCGGTTGCGACCAGATCTGCCTTGAGACGACTGCGAGCTTTGCGGATAAAGTGATCAATACCAGGCTCTTTGGATGGTTTATACATGATCGTGGTATGGACATACTGATTGGTCCATGCATTCATGAACTCCCAGTTGCCATAATGGGGAACCAGTGCGATCGTGCCACGACCTTTCGCCAAGGCCTTGTGAAAAATTTCCTCACCATGTACCTCTCGAATCAAGCCGATGCTGTATTCGGGAGGCATGCCCCAGCATTTGGCAAACTCAAGATAAGTCATGGCCATAGACTGCAGACAGCGCACGGTTGTTTTACGGTACCAGGATTCTTCATGATCCGGAAAACACAACTTCAGATTCCGTTCTGTTGTAAAAAACGGGGTAATATGCGGCATGAACCAGGCCAGACTGCCAATCATGCGCCCTAAAAATTGCAGAAAGCGTAGTGGTAACCGGGACAGCAATCCAAGCAGAAGGAGATAAAAGAGGTTTCGCTGGTTCATGATGCTCAATTGGGTCATTGTCCTGAATGCAGAAAGGGATCTGGAAATGAAGAAGAATATATGATCACGGGGCCTTTTGTCATGTCTGGCAGTGCTGGAACAGCGTACAGAGCCATGCTAACATGCACCTGATGATATCAATGCTGGATGGGTGCTATGAAGCGTGTTTTTCTGACGTTGGTTCTGATGGTGTTAGCCTTGCAGGTGTGGTCTGCGGATGCAACTGCTGCGATTCGTACTCGCTTTGCCCATACCTTTCCTGAGGTACACATTGCCTCCATCGAGCCTTCGCAGATACCCGGCTGGTATCTGGTGCAGGCTGAAGGCATGGCTCCGATCTTCATGACCGCTGATGCACATTATATGGTTCAGGGGGATTTTGTCCGTTTCGATGGTGACAAGATTGTGAATGTCAGTGAACAGGCTCAGCAGAAACAGGCTGTTGGTCGACTGAATACGATCCCTTCCTCGCAAGAGATTGTTTTTACTCCCCGGATCAAGCCCAAAGCGATTGTGTATGCTTTTACCGATATTGATTGTGGGTATTGCCGAAAAATGCACAGCCAGATGGCTGCTTATAATGCCATGGGCATAGAGTTTCGTTATCTGGCTTGGCCGCGTACAGGTCCGGATAGTGTAACAGCTCAGCAGATGGCTGGAGTTTGGTGTGCGCCGGATCGGAGCGATGCTTTGACGCATGCTTATATGGGGCATGTGGATCATCAGTCGGGATCAGCACATTGTCAGCAGCTCATTAGTCAGGAGTTTGCTTTGGGGGAATCCTTGGGCGTTGATGGTACACCTGCATTGTTCACTACTTCGGGTGAACGGATTGGCGGTTATTTGAGTCCTGCTGATCTGGCGCAGGTTCTGGGACTGAAGCGTTAGTAATACCTGGATTTTTTAATTTTCTGGATTTAGTGAAGAGTCATAAAGACAATAAGGATCGAGGGAATGCACGATAAGCAGCGGCCTGTTCGGGTCGGGATCGTCGGACTAGGAACGGTAGGGGGCGGAGCGTTTAATTTGCTCAAGGCCAATGCGGATGAAATTGCCCGGCGTACCGGCCGACCCATTGAAGTCTCGCATATTGGAAGCCGACGCGATCATCCTGGTTGCGACACCCAAGGCGTTAAGGTTAGCAGGGATGTGTTTGCCGTTGTCCATGATCCCGATATTGATGTACTGGTTGAGGTCATGGGTGGAACGACAACGGCTCGGGAAGTCGTGATTCAGGCTCTTAATTCGGGTAAGCATGTTGTTACGGCCAATAAGGCCCTGCTCGCTGAACATGGCAATGAAATCTTTGCCCTTGCTGAAGCAAGGGGTCGGTATGTCGCCTTTGAAGCAGCCGTTGCCGGAGGTGTTCCGATCATCAAGGTTCTGCGTGAAGGGCTTGCCGCCAACCGGATTCATGCTGTAGCGGGTATTATTAATGGCACAGGCAACTTTATTCTGACTGAAATGCGCGACAAGGCTCGTGATTTTGCCGACGTGCTCAAAGAAGCCCAGGAACTCGGCTACGCCGAAGCTGATCCGACTTTTGATGTTGAGGGGATTGATGCTGCCCATAAGCTGACGATTTTGGCTGCTTTGGCTTTTGGAATTCCGCTGCAGTTCAGTAAAGTTTATACCGAAGGCATCAGTGCCCTGACAACACTGGATGTTGCCTATGCGGGGGAGCTCGGCTACCGGATCAAGCATCTTGGTCTGACCCGTAGAACGGCCGAAGGTATTGAAATGCGTGTACATCCAACGCTGATTCCCTGTGATCGTCTGCTTAGCCATGTCGATGGCGTGAAGAATGCGGTGCTGGTGCTGGCGGATCCAGTAGGGTCAACACTCTATTATGGGTCTGGCGCTGGAGCCGGGCCAACGGCTTCGGCTGTAGTGGCTGATCTGGTGGATGTGGTGCGTGCTATGCAGGATCATAGTCCCAACGCACGCGCGCGGGTACCGCATCTGGCCTTTCAGCCGGATGAGCTGAATGATACGCCGATTTTGCCCATGGCCCAGGTGGAAACGGCATTTTACCTGCGGTTGATGGTTCATGACCGTCCCGGTGTCCTTGCCGAGATCACGGGTATTCTCAGTCGTCAGGGTATCAATATTGAGGCTATTATTCAGAAACCGGCACATGATGCGGGAACGATCCCAGTGATCATCCTGACCCGTCCGGTCCTTGAACTGCAGATGAACGAGGCCATCAGCGCTATTGGGGCTCTTCCGGTTCTACGAGATCCGGTTGTACGAATCCGGGTTGAGTCGCTGGATGCCTG
>JAJZHM010000027.1 GCA_021804485.1 Pseudomonadota bacterium
TGGCGGTGTTGGTCCGTGTATCATGGCGTCTGGTAGATTTTGGACATGCCAGCGTTGTCTCAGGGCATCGGTAACGGGCCACCAGCGGTCGGCGACGACAACAGTACGTGGGGTATCGAGGATCGCCCGCATCCGTGGAACGAGAGTAACTGGGACGATATACAACAGGTGGTCGATCTGTCGTTCCGCAAAAAGCTGGGCGTATTGCTGGAGTAGATCTTCGTAGCGCCAGCGGGTTTTCAGGCTCAGTTCTAGCTCGACGGCAATGCGGTTGCCATTCATGTCGATGTACAGGGCATCGGGTATCTTGCTCCAGTTCAGTAATCGGCAGAGGCGTTCTTCCTGCCAGTGTCGGATGCCCCGGGCACGCGCAGCCAGTTCCAGCTGCTGCAGCAACTGGTGGTGGGTTCTCTGCCGTAAGGCAGGAATTCGGGCAACAGGGCCTGGTGCACAGGCACGTTGCCAGCGACTAAGTCGCCAGTCCGAGGCGCAGCCGACGATGGCTCCCTGCTGTTCGAGCCATTGCAGTGTCGGCTCAGCTTCATGGCCATACTGTTCGGCCACCTGACCTAAAATGGCGCTGGAACTGTGACCATAGCGTTCCAGCCAGTCAAGAACAGGGTGGCTGAGCGAGGACATCAGGAAGGCTCAAGATGGGCAAACGGGGAAGGGGTAGCTTCTGCAGTTTGCACTGACGGCAGAGGTTCCGAGTGTAGATCAACCGCCAGATGACGGGTCTGGATCAAGGTGCATGGTCCACATCCCAGTACGATGGCTTTGCCTTTAGGCAGATGCATCAAGGTATCTGCACTACAGTAGGTCGTCCTGTTTTCGCGTACCTGCAGACGCATGGACCCACCGGGGCGGGTCTCCTGCCAGCTGTGCTGAAATTCGGTCCGTTCGCCACTGCGCTCGGCCACCCAGTGGGCTGTGTCGGGATCCTGCAGTCGAAAGAACAGTTTGACCGTGCAGTTTTCAATGACGTTCTGCACCACTGATTCTGCTGGAAGATGGGTAGGTCCCGAGCGTAGATCGGCCATGGACTGGTGCGCCAGCACAGCATGGACTCCACGATCCCGTGCGGTTGCCAGAGCCTCGAGGCTAAAACGGCTGATCTGGTGCCGGAACTCATCGAGAAAAAGAGCGGTTCCAGACCTGGTCTTTGTTGCGTATGGCTGATCCAGAAGCTGCATGATGCGAACCATGAGCATGCGTTGCAAGCGTTGAACCGTGTCATGGTGCAGTGAGCCGATGATGTAGAGCATTCCATTCTCCTCCAGCCATGGCTGGAGGAGATCAGTACCAGGGGCATTCAGGCTGGGTTGTCGGGCCAGTTCCAGCAGTTGTGCCGTCATGGCTGGAGCTTGACGCTGCCAACGACTGCTTTGTCGCTGTACCAGTTGACTGAGGGTTTCTCCAGGATGCAGGCTATGGGCAAGCAAATAGGCCATATGCCGATCCTGCAATCGATAAAAATCACTGTCCCTGCCTTGAGTCTGCAGGTCGAGCCCACAGTGCAGGAGTATTTCCAGCTGATCGGCCGAGCAGTCATGAAGCAGATTGGTCTGTGCTGGTGTCCCAGAGCGCAGATCAAGAAGATAGAAAGGTCGGTTGGCATCTGATGCAGCTTGACGCAACACGGACTCAAGCCAGCGATCCTGTTTGGGATCCCAAAAGGCAACCCGTTCTCCAGCCATGAGGCATTGTGTCGCCATCACGCCCATTAACGCACTTTTGCCACAACCGGTACTGCCACAGATCTGAATATGAGGCCAAGGGGCGGGGCAGTACCAAGGGACAGAACCGTTAAGGCCAAGAAAAAGCCCAAGATCCGGATCAAAATATTTTTTTGGGTCATAGTCCCTAACATCGGACATTGGCAAGGGAGGGGGTACAGCCTCGGGTAAGATAGTGCTGGCTCGTTGAGGAAATACCAGTATCCCCCCGACCAGAAGAATGGGCATGGCCAGAACCAGCAAAGGGATCAGTTCCTGATCAAAACAGGCTGCCACTCCCACCGGAATAAGCAGCAGCCCAATCATCCATGAGCGCAGCATGCTTGAAGCATCCACTGTATCGATGACATTTTGATGAACGGCATTGCTTGCATAATCGGTATGTCAGTGGGATGGGACATAGGAATATTCCTTATCTTTACACGAGAGCAGGAAACTGTTGTGAAGTTGCTAATTCCGCTTATTCTGCTTTAGTTAATGCACCGATTATCTTCCGTATCCATTACAGTAATTTTATGTAATGACGGTTTTTTATAGGACCTATCCAATGCTGCTGAATCCGCGTCAACTCGACAGACACTATCCCGATGCACGATCCCGTGAAGTTATGCAAAAGACCGTTGATTTTTTTGAAAAAAGAGGTCTTAACCGCTTAAAAGATGATTTTAATCAGGCCGTTTGGTATTCGGATTTTCTGGATTTTATAAAAGAGGAAAAAATATTTTCTACGATGATGACTCCTCAGGCGCATGGGGTTGAGGGAGAGCAGGCACGTTGGGATACGTGGCGTATCTGTGAGTTTGCTGAAATATTGGGCTTTTATGGCCTGCCTTATTGGTATACCTATCAGGTCTCTGTTCTGGGGCTTGGTCCAATCTGGATGAGCAAAAACAAGGATGCCCAGGTCAAAGCAAAAAAAATGCTGGATCAAGGACATATTTTTGCATTTGGCTTATCTGAGAAAGAACATGGTGCTGATATTTATTCTTCAGACATGATACTCACGCCCCTCGGTGACGGAACGTACAAGGCATCAGGTGGAAAATACTATATTGGTAATGCGAATAAAGCAGGTATGGTCTCTACTTTTGGCAAAATGGCGGACACTGGGGAGTATGTGTTTTTTGCCGTTGATTCACAGCATCCGAACTATGAGTTGGTCAAGAATGTCGTTTATAGTCAGAATTTTGTGGCTGAGTATCGTCTGAATGAATATCCAGTTAAGGAAAGTGATATTCTTGCACGTGGTGATGAGGCATGGAATTCAGCACTGAATACGGTGAATGTGGGCAAATACAATCTGGGCTGGGCCAGCATCGGGATTTGCACGCATGCTTTTTATGAAGCAATTGATCATGCATCGAACCGTAAGCTCTATGGTATGTATGTGACAGACTTTCCTCATATCAAGCAATTGTTTAACGATGCTTATGCGCGGCTGATGGCAATGAAATTGTTTTCCTTGCGTGCTGCTGATTATATGAAGGCTGCTTCGGCTGATGATCGTCGGTATTTGCTGTTTAATCCTTTGGTAAAAATGAAGGTCACGACTCAGGGCGAAGAAGTCATTAATTTGTTGTGGGATGTTATTGCAGCCAAGGGTTTTGAGAAAGATCAGTATTTTTCCATGGCGGCTATTGAGATTCGTGCTTTGCCCAAACTGGAAGGTACGGTCCATGTCAATATGGCTTTGATTGTTAAATTCATGGCTAATTACTTCTTTGCCCCGAAAGAATATCCGGAAATTCCTCGCAGGGATGAAGGGAGTGATGATTGTTTCCTGTTTGATCAGGGGCCAACGAAAGGCTTGGGCAGAATTCAATTTCATGACTATCAGAAAGTCTATGATGCTTTTGACTTGCCAAATATTCATGTTTTTAAAGAGCAAATTAATCTTTTCAAACAGATGGCCATGTCAGCCCCCCCTTCAGCAGAACAGAGTAAGGATATTGACTATCTCCTGACAGCGGGTGAAATGTTTACTCTGGTTGTTTATGGGCAGCTTATTTTGGAAAATGCCCGTATTTATTCAATCAAAGCTGAACTTGTGGATCAGATTTTTGATTTTCTGGTGCGTGATTTTTCTAAATTTGCTCTGCAGCTTTACAGCAAACCAAGCAGTACGCCGGAGCAGATGCAGCAGTGCCAGAATATGATCAAAAAACCGGTCACCGATGTGGTACGTGGACAAGCGGTTTGGAACGATCATGTGCTGGCTATGCGAGGGCAATACAAGATGCATCCTTAGATGATAAAGATAAGGGGCAGTTTTCTCCCTTATCTGACCTCTGCCCTGTGGGGCTTGTGCTGAGGCAAACTGGGCATTGCCTGCCGTAGCTGTGTCAAAGCCACGGCAGACAGGCCTTGTTCCTCGGCAAGGGTGGCATAATTTTCAAGCATGAGGCGGGTCTGTATTGCTGTCTTCGAAAAGTGGTATTGCAGGTAGGTTTCGAGATCAAGAGGAAAAAATCGTCGCATAATGGGCAACAGCATGCGCCATACCAAAGGTTGCAGTAAAATTCGCAGCGGGGTAGTCGATGCTCCTGTGTGTGTTGCCGCAACAGCAATGGCTTCCTTGGCAGCAGCTAGCCCAAGGTTCAGGTTTGCACTTGTGGGCAGAGAGTTCAAGTTCCAGTCATTTAGTTCGAGTGCGGCAATGAGTGGCTGCAGTAGAGCAGGTGCTGTCGCTGTTGACCGTCCAAAATCCTGAACGGCTTTTGCCGACAGGTCTCCGGACCGCAGGGCCCCGACTACGTCATGTACCCGTTCCATGGATCCGTTGCCTGGTTGGATGCCAACAATGGTTGGCATGCCTGGAGGAAGAAAATAGGCGATGCCCTGTGGTCCTGGTTGCCCTGGAAATGGTGTCTGATAGCTCAGAAAGGGAATCATGCCCTGAACGACCTGATGCGGAGCCACCCGTGTCTGTACATAATTTCCATCCTGCAGATCGGGTTGCAGGCAGACGACTGTTGCTGTACCGACTGCTGCCAGAAGTTCGTTGGCAAGGTCAGAGCGAAGGGCATCGGAGGAAAAGGTCAGCCAGACCTGATCCCACTTCATGGTGGATACGGTATGGGGATCACTCAGCACGCCAAAGTCGCTTAAATGCTGAACCTTCGATTTTGTGTGCCCGAATATCAAACCATAACCCAGCCGATACAGGGTAAGTCCCGCTTCAAGATCCTTGACATAGGCACTCTTGACAAAGAAATGCACCTTGTGGCCAGCCTGGGCAAGGTGCCAAGCATACACTTGGCCAACCGCGCCTGCGCCTGCAATGAGAATATTAAGCGTCATGTCCTTGTGTTCTCGAGCAAAACAATTCATGCCCGTATCTAGTGTTCTACCAAATGGCTGCGGGCCAGAGACGTTGGGTCGTCAGGTTCGATAATGCCATCGATATGGGATTGTTGGTATTTGGTCATGGAAATACGCTGACGCAGGTTTTCCAGGGTGGCGTACGGGGATTCCTGCAGCAACATGTTGACCGTCCAGTCCGGAATATAGCCTCCAAGATCGGTATGGCCAGACATGATGACTTTAACTTTATGGTCGCCAAGCGGTACAAAGGTCCAGTCTGATATCACCGATGCACGCACAAAGCCGGGAGTGTCCTGCCAACTGACACTATGGCCGTGCAAGGTTACCACATAGGATTTTGGGTCCTGAGTCCAGGATCCTTGCAGGACGGCATCCCGGTCTGCAGCCGGCCAGGGCATGGCCGTTTCAATATGGACGGTGTAGCTGTGACTGGGATCGTCACGATTGATCATCTCGACCTTGCTGGTATGGTCCATCCACTGTGGTGCCGCATTGGCATCATAAAACAGTGACACCAGTCCGGACAGGCTACTGCTGACAACCACCTCGGCCTTAAAGTCAGCCATGGTTGAATGGGCCAAACGCCTTTTCCATACTTGGATCCCATCGCCTTCCTTGGCAAGATGCCAACCCGAGTGGGCGTACACTGCGGTGCTCATAAGCACGGCCAGCAGGCCGCCTAGGTATCGACGCATCGTTGTCTTCCCGAACGATTTGAGGAACAGGATTGTACTTGATCCATTATAATGCAAAATGGCTGTTTGCACCTTTGTGTTACGGCAATCCGGTCAGAGTCCGGTCCAGAACTTACTCCTATAAGGCAGATCACCGAAATAATGAGTGAACAAAGACAGGTCTGGCAAACGGATCAACCTGAAGCACAGTGGTGCCTGCAGGTACCGCGCATTATTCGTCGGCAACGTGCCCAGTATTTTACGCCCTGGCCGATTGCGGCTTGCATGGCGCGCTGGGTTTTGGGAGGAAGAAGACCGACCCGTCTGCTTGATCCTGCCTGTGGTCTGGGTGTGCTACTGCGTGCCTGTGAAGCAGAGGCTGGGCATCAGCATCGACTGGCTAGCTGGAAAACACTGGCCTGCGAGAATGATAGGGAAATTGCCGAACACGCCCGTCAGGTTATGGCTGACCTGCATCAATCCATCAGCTGGTACGAGGGCGATTATCTGCAGCTTGACTGGCAGGCCCGCTTTGATGCCATTATCGCTAATCCTCCCTACCGCAGTTTCCGTAAGGCACAGGAAAGGGAAGCGGAACTAGCTGAGCTCAAGGCACAGACGGGAATTACCCTGAGTGGCTTTAGTAACGTGTATGTCGTCTTTCTGCTTAAGGCATTGCACCAGCTAGCTCCGGGTGGACGATGTGCTTTTCTGATTCCGGGGGAGTTTTTGCAATCTGATTATGGTGTGGAAGTCCGTCGTTGGCTTGTCAGTGAGGGTTCGCTGCGCTGGCTGATTGGTTTTGATGGTCATGAAAAGCTCTTTGCCGGAGCCCTGACAACATCCTGTCTGCTCTTTTTTGAAAAATCAGCATCACCGGGCTTCGTTCAGCGGGTAACCGGCCTGCGTATCGAGCAAATCTCAGAACTCAGCCAAGCGCTTCAGTCTGAGGATGCTGCCCTAAAATTTGCAGAACGCTGTCCTTGGACATGGTTTCAGCCGGAACGCAAATGGCTAACGGAAATCGAATCAAGCCTGTCTGCGACAACGGTTCCGTTCAGACAACTGGCCCGGGTACGGCGGGGTCTTGCTACGGGTGCCAATGACTATTTTCTGATCAATGAACCGCGAGCGACCGCCTGGAAGCTGCCCCACGATGACCTGGAACCGGTTATTGTCCGGGCCCAGGATGTCCCAGGACCAGTGATGACTCGGGATATCTGGGAGAGTCGTCGAAATGCCCAAGAATCGTGCTGGCTGTTGCAGGTTCGTGAGCCCATACAACCGACCACACAGGTCTATTTAGAAGAAGGTGGTCGTCAGGGTGTGCCTGAGCGTCATCTTCCCCGACATCGCCGTCCTTGGTACCGCAGTGAACAGACCGCTGCTGCACCGGTATTAATGCGGGTATTTAACCGTCAGGACCTGTTGTTTGTGCGCAATCTGAGTGGATTGCGCCATCTGACGGCATTTCATGGAATCTATCCCTTGGATCCTTCGCAGCCATTTCTTGATCTTCTGATGGCGTTCTTGTGGAGTCCTCTGGCTCAGGAATGTTTTCTTAACCAACGACGGGAATACGGTGGAGGGCTGATCAAACTGGAACCCAATGATGTGCAGACTGCCCTTGTTCCGGATCTGCATGCTCTGGAACCCGACAGGGCGCAAGCGCTACGAATCTGCAGTCAGCAGATTCAGGCGGCGGTCCTGCAGGGGCAGCCCTTGGAACACCTTAGGGCTGAGCTTGCTGAGCTGTGGGCACCGTTGGCCGCATCGACGACCAGAGCAGTCCAAGTTGCATGCAGTAATACAGGGGCACCTGAAAATCCATGAAATCATCGGTGCTATTTTTAAGCAGCATTAACACCACGAGCAGACCAGTTGCCTGACGGATATTCCTGTTGACCGCAATGGGGTGGGCCAGTCGCCACTGCAGCAGCAGCCAGGCCAGCAGCCCGAACAGGCCAGTCTGCACCCAAGTATCGAGCATCAGGTTGTGGGCATGGGTGCCAATAAGCACCTGTATCCCGGCAGGGTTCTGAAGGTGCTGATCCTGTCGGTAGTAGGCACGCTGGATAGCTTTGCCGTAGCCATTGCCGAACCAGGGCGCCTTCGGGATCTGCTCAAGCCAGTAATGCCAGATGATCATACGGTTATCGTGGGTCACAGTCGCAATGCCACGCAGGTCGCTTCGAACATGGGTCTGGTGTCGGATCACACCGAAGGCCAGACAGAGGCTTAGTAGTGCAGTCATCAGCAGAAGTAGCATGCCATGGCGCTGGGTTCGACTCCAGGAATAGATTGGCACCAGCAGTACCAGTATCCAGCCTAGCCAAAAATCGCGGTTTCCGGTTAACCAGCCACCCCAGCTAGCTGCCAGCAGTGCCAGCAGTGCCAGATGCTGGCGAGACATCCGCATCAGTAGGGGGGTTCGATCACCAAGACTAGTCAGGGCCAGCGGCATGCTGAGCAGCAGCAGGGTACTGGCGATACCCGGGCCTGGATAGAAGCGCCAGATGCCGGTTGCTGAACTACCAGAAGTGACTCCCATACGCGACCAGAAGATAGCTGAAGCGGTAATGAACAGGACAAAAACCAACGTCAGGACCATTGAGCACGTTTGCAGGGTACGGCTTCGGCTCTTGTCCAGCAGAGCAACACAGGCAAATCCGGCCAATGGTACCAGAAGACCCCAGGATAGTTCCTTGATTGACGACAGAAAAACCGGAGTTCCGATCTTTTGCAGGGTGGTTACCAAGGCAATCAGTCCAAACGCCAGAGCCGCATTCAGGACTGAACGGATTCTGGAGTCCAGTGGCCAGGAAACAAGGAACAAGAGCAGAGCGGCCAGGGTATGTTGCAATCCTTGCGTATGCGCCCAAGGCAGACTGATCAGGACCAGCCAAGGAAGGACGAGGCGGAATTTGTGCAGAGAAGTCATGTAATTTGTACGGTCCGCTAAGGAGGCAGGTGTGCTTAAGATTATCTCTGATTAGCCGTAGCAATGCCAGTGTCGCCAAGGGGCGGTTCAGACCCGATACGTTGCAGCAGGATCTGCAGGGTATCGATAGCTTGGCTGACCGAGATGTCACAGATCTGTTTTGAAGGCGGTTGCAGTAGTTCGTGCGGACACATCCAAGGATACCATCGTTCCGTGCTGCTTTCTCCAAAGAAACAGAGCATTGGTTTTCCGAGTGCCGCTGCAATATGCATAGCTCCACCATCGCTCATGATCATGACATCAACGGCAGCCAGTCCTGTCATCAGCGTACGCAAGTCTTCACTCGGATGGCCTGAAATGGGTAGTTGGGTCTGTGTAAGCAGTTCTTGGGCTTGGGCATCATCGCCAGGATGCTGTGGATGGTCCTGCGGGCCTGGCGACCAGAACAGAACAAAGTGTAACGAAGAGTCTTGGGTTCCCAACCTGTTGATGAAGTCCAGCCAGTGCACCAGTGGCCAGCGTTGGCTGGGCAGGCGGGCGCTGATATGCAGGCCAACCAGGCGCGTCGCCGGTGTTTTTAGCCACGAATGGCGCAGTTGCTGAACCTGTTGCTTCTCAGTTGCAGACAGTCCCAAGGATAGGGGATGGGGCTGGGACGCATGTCCGAGTGCTTGCATCAGGTTAAGGCAGGCCTGGGCTTCATGGGTGTGTTCAGCGCGCGGAGGCAGAGGCAGGTCGATCAGGTTTTTGCTGCGGCTCGACGCATCTATATAACCGAGCCGGTATTTGCCTCTGAGTATTCGCGCAAATTTGGCAGCCTGACTTTGATACTCTGATTGGGCCAGAATGATCAGGTCATAGGAGGTGCGACGCAGGGTCATGAGTAAGCGTAGGCGGAGCAAATAGACCGTAATTCTGGACATGCCATTTGGGCGATGTTTTGCCTTCAAGTAGGCATACAGATGATCGACATCGGGGTGATTCTGCAGTACCGGCGCATTATAGGTGTTTGCAAGAACATCAATACGCGCAGATGGGTAGGTTTGGCGTAATGCACTTAGCAGTGGGGTGGTGCAGACCAGATCACCAATGTTGTCCCGCCGGATGACCAGAATCGAATGCAGCAGCAGGGGTGGCTTTGTCATGATGGCTGCAATCCATTGCGATGGCGTAGGCTAAATGTTAACGGGTTGTTTCGGTTAAGGCAAGCAGAATGCGTGGCTCAGTTGCTGGTGGCAACTGCGCTCAGGACGCCAGTAACAACAGTGGAATAGAACAGAAAAGAGACCAGGGAGTGGACCAGAATCAGTTTGCGCATGGTGTGGCGGGTGATATCAACATCGGCGCTGGAGTAGGACAGGGCAATCATGAAGGCCAAGTAGTCGAAGTCGATCTGGGTGGGTTCTTCCGTACCATGAAAAACCAGTCCACGGTGCAAACTGCCGGTTTCTGGTTCGGTGGCATAATAAAGCTCGCCGTAGTAACGACCAAAGGCAGCCTGCATCATTACCCAAGCCTGCAGGATGGCCAAGGCACAGAGCAGGACTTCACGCTGATGGTGCAGGCTGTGGTAACTGACAAACAGTCCAACGGACATATTGGAAAGCATGGCAGTGACGATGACCGAGACTAGGATGCGTAAAGGTCGTTTGCGCAGGGCCATAAGGTGACGGGTTAGGGCTGCGTCGGCGTTAAAGGCAACCAGCAGGGTCATGCACAGCCAGAGAAATGCCAGAAGATTCCAGCAAACAAGCAGGGCGATATGCCATTCCAGTTGCTGGCGCAAAAGCAGATCAAGCGGGAGTGCACTGACCAGAAATGCAAGGGTAAATCGGTCACTGTCAATGATGCGGCTAAATCGCCAGAGGTGGTTTAAGTCACTCCCGGCCATCAGAGCGCCACCTGCTGCAAAATAGCTTTGAGTTCGCTGCGACCCTGTGGGGTGACCATGGCGATGACGATGTGGGGTGGGCGCAGAAAAAAATCTCCGGCCGGATTGAAGACGGTACGCTGGCTTTCACGTACGGCGACAATGATGTAGTCGTGGCCACGCAAACCGATCTGATCCAGTCGAGCGCCCGTGAACGGGTGATCCACCGCAATTTCCTCAACGCGCAGGCCCTGATCGCTGCGTAGCATTTCATCAAGAAAATTGACCACGTGCGGTCGAATCATTGCCGAAGCAATACGCATTCCCCCAGTAAAGTCTGGAGAGACAATGGAGTCGGCACCGGCTTTTTGCATCTTGGGGATATTGCGCACATCATGACAACGTGCCACAACCCGTACCGAGGGATTTAGCTGCTTGGCAGTTAGCGTGATCATCAGGTTACGTGAATCATCACCTGTGACCGCAAAAACTCCCCGAGCTTGCTCGATGTTTGCCAGAATGAGCAGGTCATCGTCACTGGCATCACCGTGCAAGGATGGAAAATTGACTTGCTCACTATCCTGGCGCAGGGCTTCGGCATGCTCATCAATAGCCACAAAAGCACGCTGGGTTAATTTTAGCTCGCGGCCAATATTGTGGCCAACCCGACCAAATCCACAGACAATATAATGCTGACTAAGCTTGTTAATAGTGCGATGCATCCGGTTTCTCCGCAAACGGTCATCAATGTCGGTTTCAAAAAAGAACATGGTCAGACTGGTAAACAGAAAGGTCAGGGTTCCGAAGCCCAAGAGTGCAATACAGCCCGAGAACAGGCGCAGAGCTGTAGAGTGTAGCGGGATAACCTCACCATAGCCAACGGTGGTGACGGTAATAAGGGTCATGAACAGGGCGTCAGACCAGCTGTTGTTGCCAGGGCTCAGTTGGGAAAAACCCAAGGTCCCGGACAGCAGCAGCACCAGAAATACCAGGATACTAAAGTAGAGCCGTTTCAGGATGCGGGGCAGGTTGCTAGGGCGGTTCCTTGCCATGGAATGCGCACGCATGGCTTTTTGCAACCGAACCGAGATCATGTCCGTATCACTCGTGAAGTATCGTTGTTATTCAGTATTGAAGATTTCAGGAGAAGTTCAACAATGCCGGGAATGTACCATCAACGAACGCGGTAGGTAATACGGCCCTTGGTCAGATCGTAGGGCGTCATTTCAACCTTGACCTGATCACCGGTCAGGATTCGGATGTAATGTTTGCGCATTTTTCCAGATATGTGGGCGGTAACAATATGGCCGTTTTCCAGTTGGACACGGAACATGGTGTTGGGCAAGGTTTCAATCACCGTGCCATCAAATTCAAGAGTATCTTCTTTCGACATGAAGCACAGGGCTCCTAAGGTTTCGAGGTGGCGGAGATTGTGCTACAAAATGCAACAAGAGGCAAAGATTTTTAACGAACGCGTAGCCATTCCCGATCAATTAGGAGTTCCATGGGGCGAAACATCGATTTGTAGCGCATTTTGGTCGATTGCCGTATCCAGTAACCTAGGTAGACACCATATAGACCTTGTTGTCGGCAGGTTTCGATCTGCCAGAGGATGGCCAGTGTGCCGAGGCTGCGGCTAGCCAGATTCGTATCAAAGAAAGTGTAGGTAGCCGAGATCCCCTGCTCAATCCAGTCACAGACCGCAACCGCAATCAGCTTACCTTCCAGGCGAAACTCCACAAAGCAAGTTTGACTCCAGTTGGAAAGCAGAAAAGAGTTGAACTGTTCCCTGCTTGGCGGATACATGTCACCGTCGCGATGTCGTTCCCTGATATAACGGTCATAAAGGGCGTATCGTTCCTCTGTGAAGTCAGCCGCCAAAATCTCGATCACTACATCGGTGTTGCGTTTGAGGACCCGTTGCTGACTCCGGTTTGGAGCAAAGGCTTCTGCTGGAATACGTACCGGTATACAGGCGAAACAGTCTGGGCAGTTCGGGCGGTAAATGAAATTGCCACTGCGCCGGAATCCCAGATCACTCAGGGCACTGTAGGTTGAACTGGAAAGATGGGCGTGCGGATCTACAAAAAGCGTCGCCGCTCTCTGGTCATCCAGATAACTGCAATCGTGTTGTGCGGTACTGAAAAACCGCAAATCACGCAGCGAAGTCATACACCCTGCGCTCCAAGCCCGTTACGTTCAAGCATAGCACTTTCTGTGCAACTCCCCAATGTCTTGCCAGCCCGCTTGCATGCAATCGATGTGTTCATCTTCGGGTGATACCACCATAGTGGCAGGTCTGATCTCATGAGCAATGACGGTGGGGTTGCCTGGAATCATCTGTTGATCCAGTTGGTTATATTCGGCCATATGCATCATGAATATTCGAGTTGAATTATGACAGAAATTCCTAAACTATCTTGTTTAGAAGGCTAGATTGTAAGGATAAGTGTGCAACAATTTAGTGCATTGTTATTGTTTTGTAACAAATAGATATAATTTGCAAAAGTTAAATACATATAAAACATGTAGTTATATTTTTTCACTTAAAAATTTATGCCGATTTCGCTTGAAATATGTCCGGTTGTCCCCATTTGGTAATTGCGGACAATGTAACATATATGTAACATTGTCTTACCACTCAACCAAGAGGTACGATTGCCATGTCGAATAAACTGAATTGGGCTGTAGTTGCTGCTTTTGCTGGACTGACACACGGTGTTTTTGCAGGCAGTGCAGCGAATGTGCCTAATCTGGATCAAGTCTTGGCTGCTTCGGGTATTACCGAACAAGGTTATGTTGAAGCTGGCTATGATGGCTATAATTTCGCGGCCCCCGGTGCTGGTAACAATGCCCCGACATCCCTGAACACCTTTGACAACAAGGCCAATACCTTTGCCCTGAAGCAGGCTTATCTGCAGTTGGCCAAGCAGCCAACGGATGGTTTTGGTGGGCTGGTGAACGTGATTGCTGGCAGTGATGCTGATCAGATCAAGTCCTATCCCTATGCAAATGGTTCTGCTGCAAACTCATTGGACCTGACGCAGGCCTTCTTGCAGTACGCTTCCGGCATGTACACTGTGCAGGCGGGTAAGTTTGTTACTCTGGCTGGTGCTGAAGGATTGAATGATGCAGTCAATACCAATATATCGCATTCGATCTCCTTCTTGCATGCCATTCCCTTTACCCATACCGGAGTTCGACTGACCGTTGCCCCGACTTCGGCTTTGTCGTTCATGGTTGGTGAAGTCAATGGTTGGGATCAGCAGCAGTCACAGAACCGCCAGAAGACCACGGAACTGGGTGTGGCCTTCAACCCGAACAGCATGCTGAACTGGACTCTGCAAGATTACTACGGTGATGCCACCTCCATGGGTGCAACCACTAATGTTGGCTACAGCCACTCTGGAAAAATGCTTATTGCTCAGAACAGTGCTTTTGGTCAGCGCAACCTGGTTGATACCGTGCTGACCATCAAGCCAACATCGCTGTTCTCGGTCGTATTGAATGGCGACTACGGCACGCAGGAACGCGCTTTTGCCAACAGTGGTATGGCAGCGAAATGGTACTCCGGTGATCTGTACCTGAACAGTCAGATCACTGATCAGTGGCGGACATCGTTGCGCTTTGAAGACTTCAACGATCAGGAAGGTTATATGCTCGGCTATGGTGCGGGTAACACCAAGTCCACAACCCTGACTGTGGCCTATGCTCCGACGAAAAACTCGGAAGTCCGTGCCGAAGTCCGTGATGATCATCTGCCGGCTAAGGTTGTTCAGCGCAGTAATGGCAGCATGACCGATAATGTTGGCTATGGCGCTATTGAAGGTATTTACAAGTTCTGATCAGAGATGCACATCATCGTGGTGTGCAGCGCTTGAAGCTAAATAGGTATGTAAACCCCCGGATTCGGGGGTTTACTGCTTGTTGGGTTTCGCACCATGGGCGATGCCCATAAGCTGAAGGGTTGAGTGGCGAGTTGCTGCATCAATCACTTCACGATAAACTGACCTTGTTGATTGAATGGTTGCAGCGCGCCATATGCTGCGCACGACCCATCAAGGAATTGCCTCATGCGTTTTTTAAATCCACGCACCGACTTTGCTTTCAAGAAAATCTTTGGCTCCGAGGAGAGTCAGGATATTCTGCTTTCATTTCTGAATGCCATCCTCGATCTGAAGTTTCCACATCGGCTTGAGGCTGTGGAGATCATTGATCCGTATCTGGCACCGAAAATCCTGGGGATGAAAGACACCTATGTCGATGTTAAAGCACGCGATGAACAGGGGCGTAGCTTCATTATTGAAATGCAGGTGTTGAACGTAGAAGGTTTTGAGAAGCGGGTGTTGTACAACGCCTGTAAGAGCTATTCGGGTCAACTCGATCAGGGTGAGCGTTATCATTTGCTGACCGACGTCATCGCGGTGACCATTACCGATTTTGTGATGTTCAAGGAGCGTTCCGGTTTGGTTCATCACTTCAAGCTGCGTGCCGAGGATGGCGGTTTGTATGCGGATGACCTGCAACTGGTCTTTGCGGAACTGCCCAAGTTCTGCAAAGATGAACACGAATTGACGAGTGTTCTGGATCAATGGTTTTATTTTCTGAAACATGCCGGTGATCTTCGGGTCGTACCTCAGGCACTGGAGTCGGAACCTGCTGTGCGGCATGCGCTGAGTATTGCTAATCGTGCGGGTTTGACGCCAGAAGAGCTGGATGCTCAGGAACGGCGTGAAATGTTCATTCAGGATCAGCGTGGCGTGTTGACAAAGGCTTTGTCCCAAGGGCGTGAAGAGGGCAGGCAAGAAGCCAGTATACGCATTGCCCGCCAGTTGCTGCCGCTGATGGATGATGCAGGCATTGCAGCCGCCACAGGCTTGGTAATTGATGTCATTCGGCAGTTGCGAGGATAAGGCTGCTGCTTTTAGGTTTGTCGCCTCGTTCTGAGGAGGTAACAACGATCCCGAGGTGCTTACTTGTGTTACCTAAGGGTAACAGGGTTGTTACCTAAGGTAGCTGAAGCAACCGGATCTAGTTCGCTCTGTAAAATAGTAACTTAATTAAAAACAACAGGTTGGTTAAAAAACATTTTCTGGCACAGTTCATGCTTTACTAAAGGCATACAGTGAGCACCGAGTTACACAAAAACAATAAGAACCAAGCACAGCAAAACGACAAGAACAAGAATAAAGCAAAAAAGAAGAACAAGAAGAACGAAATAAAAGAAGAAGAAAAAAGAAAATCGACAAAAACAAAAACAAGCGACCGTGAACATAAGAAGAAAAACAAGGCATAAAAGGATTAAAACAATAAGAAGAAAGGTAGTTAGATCAGGACGATGGTGTGGTTATAAGAAGAATAGAGCTCGTTTGAGCAAGCACAGTCATGAGATCGGGGCCGGTAGGGCCCCTCTTCATTTGTAAAGACTGAACGATTCCGCAATCCTTTCCTGCTTCATTCAACTAGATCAGCTTTTCAACCTCAATCCAGTTTCCCCATGACAGCTGGGCCGGTTTTTGGGTCAAATCACGGATGGCTTTCAGTGCATGAGCACGAGGCCAGGTGGTTGCTCCGAGTGTCAGCAGGTGCGGGTTGGGAAACTGGGTGTCGATTAGAGGGCATGACTGATAGGCCAGCCAGCGGCTCAGGACGATTAGGGCGCATTTGGATGCATTGGGTTGTCGGGAAAACATGGATTCCCCATAAAACATGCGCCCGATACAGATCCCGTACAGACCACCGGCCAGTTGACCTTGATCATCCCAGACCTCAATCGAGTGGGCATGGCCAGCAGCATGCAGGGCACAATAGGCTTGCTGCATGGCTGGCTGGATCCAGGTGGCATCAGCATAGGGGCGGGGGGCAGCACAGCCTTCAATGATTGCCCGAAAGTCCAGATCGGTGCTGATGCGGTAATGTTGCTGTTTAAGCAATCGGCGCATGCTGCGGCTGATGTGCAGATCTTCGTGCCACAGCACTCCTCGTGGATCCGGAGACCACCAGAGAATTGGATCGCCGGCGTTATACCAGGGAAATATGCCACGGGCATAGGCCTTCAGCAGGGTGGTTGGGCTGAGATCCCCTCCAGCGCAGAGCAGACCATTTGGCTCCAGCCAAGCCCGTTCCGGATCCGGAAAGTCTGCACCTACACTCAGCCAGGGCAAGCGGACGGACATGGATGGATATTCAGGCAAGGCCATCCAGATAGCGTTCAGCATCCAGGGCTGCCATACAGCCAGAGCCAGCAGAGGTAATGGCCTGACGGTAAACATGATCAGCAACATCGCCGGCGGCAAAGACTCCCGGAACGCTCGTGGCTGTAGCGTTGCCATCCAGGCCGCCATGGACCACGGCATAACCGTTGTTCAGAGTGATCTGGCTGGCAAATATGTCCGTGTTCGGCTTGTGGCCAATGGCAATAAAGACACCATGCACATCAACCTGACGGGTACTGCCATCTTGGAGCGAGGCCAGACGGACACCGGTTACACCCGCATCATTGCCGAGAATCTCATCAATGCGATGGTTCCAGATCAGATCGATCCGGCCTTCCTTGACCCTTGCCATGAGTTGATCCTGCATGATCTTTTCAGCCTTAAGGCGGTCACGCCGGTGCACCAGAGTAACATGATCGGCAATATTGGATAGGTAGAGTGCTTCCTCGACAGCTGTATTGCCGCCACCGACCACCAGTACTTTTTGTCCCTTGTAGAAAAAGCCATCACAGGTGGCACAGGCGCTGACACCACGGCCACTAAATTCGGTTTCGCTGGGCAATCCGAGGTACTGGGCCGAGGCACCAGTCGCGATAATCACGGCATCAGCGGTATAAGTGTCCGATTCACCAGTCAGCACAAAAGGACGTGTTTGAAAGTCTACCGAGACGATCTGGTCGAAGACGATCTCGGTGCCAAAGCGTTCAGCATGGGCCTGCATGCGCTCCATCAGCACCGGGCCGGTGAGCCCATGAGCATCACCGGGCCAGTTGTCAACCTCAGTGGTTGTGGTCAACTGACCACCTGCTTGCATGCCGGTGATAACCAGCGGCTTCAGGTTGGCGCGGGCGGCATAGACCGCTGCAGTATAGCCGGCAGGGCCTGAACCCAGAATCAGAAGACGAGAATGGCGTGTCATGAAAACCTCCGGGCCAGAATCATGAATTGGTGATCTATTGTATGTTCAAGCATGGCAAACTACCAAGCTATGCTGGGAAAATGCCGAAAAAATCGTCAGGAGCGGACAAAAAGTTGCGAAAAAGTCTCTAAGGCTGGATATCGCAGTTCCGATCGTGGCGGACGTGATTCATCAGGCTGGAGAATCGTCCGTACCTGACCGACGCCGGCATGTACTGCGGTATCCAGTACAGCTTCGCTGTCATCAATGAAAAGGCATTGCTGCAGATCTGGGTGATAAAGGTGTACCAGTGTTGTCCAGAAATCCGGATGCTCCTTGGGTACGCCAAAGGCGTGCGAGCAGATGATTTCATCAAGGTAATATCCAAGACCGGTAACCTGGAGTTTGAGTGCCACACTGGCTGGATGGGCATTGGTGACCAGCCAGGTTGCCATACCCAACTGTCGCAGTTGTTTCAGAAACTCCAGTGCATCGGCTCGGTAGCGTATGTTGCCAGTTAGCTGGCGTTTCAGGCCCATGAGGTCCAGCCCCAGTCGTTCCTGCCAGTAATCCAGACAATACCAGCTCAGCATGCCGGCCTGGGTTGCATAGCACTGGCTAAGCAGTTGTTGGGCTTCAGCGGGGTCAAGCTGATACTGCCGTGCATAGAGCTGCGGGACAGCTTCCAGCCAGAAATGGTTGTCAAAGGCCAGATCCAGCAGAGTGCCATCCATATCAAGCAGAACCAGCTTAATGGCAGCATTTGTGGTATCTGATATTACGAACGGCTTGGTATGCAAAACAAAAAATCTCCAGGCTGGTTTAAGCGATACTCAAAAAGTTTCAATCTTCAGCAGCAGTATGCAGGGACACGCTTGCTGTGCCTGGTCGGGACAAAAATCGCCGCATTCATTGTGTCGGATGTGCGTGCGCAGGTTGTACAGTACAGCAGCGAGCCCGTTCCATTAAAGGCAACATGCCATTTGACATTTCAGTGTGTTGGGCCTCTAACATATCGAATGGGTCACAGAACATTGTCAAAAAGATCGTCATAACACATTGAATGAGCCTTGGGTACTCCAGCAAGCCGTCCGCTCTTTGTGACGCTCAGGTCACCTTGTTGAACTTAACGTACTCAATATGGTCAGATTCTACAATTATTTCTTTGCCTCAGACCACAACCGATGCTGTTCTGGAAAGAGTCTGACAAAATACCTTGTTGTCTGTTGGTGGTACATGTTTTTTCATTTTGTGTTGCCATTGCATTCCTGTAGAGCGGTGGTATCTTCTGTCGGAAGCGGATATCGGCTACCATGGCGCATCGTTGCAGTTGGGGTGCAGGTGTGGTAGTTCAGGACAAAAGTGTACGTCAGGCTTGGTGGGTTGCACCATGGCCTAGGTTAGGTGCTGTGGCACAGTGGACCTTGGCATGCTGGCTGGTAGTGGCCTTGGTGACCTATCACCCAGTTGATGAGGGTTGGACCCAGAGCGGGATCGGTGTACCTCCTTATAATGCTGATGGACGATGGGGTGCATGGCTTTCGGATGCTTTGCTGGGTATCTTTGGTCCTGCGGCCTGGCTGATTCCTGCCTTCCTATTTAAGGCACCGTTGCGTCCGCGGCGCAGTACCCAACTGATTCCCTATCCCTACCGGGTGTTGGCCTTGCTGGTGGCTCTGGTCAGCCTTGCAGTGCTGCTTCGACTCAATGTACACATTCCATCCGGTTTTCTAGGCAATGGTTCGGGCGGGCTGGTTGGTGAAGTTCTGGGGATGGCGGCCTGGCATGCTTGGGGGAATCTGGGCAGTACGATCGTGTTTTTGGGCTGTTTGTTGATCAGTATGGTTCTGGGGTTTGA
Organism: Pseudomonadota bacterium; assembly: GCA_021804485.1. Taxonomy (GTDB): domain Bacteria; phylum Pseudomonadota; class Gammaproteobacteria; order Pseudomonadales; family Moraxellaceae; genus JAJXWR01. Next base: position 19,517 of record JAJZHM010000027.1, read on the forward strand.
ACTGGATATGATGTTCATGACGGAATGGTTGGGACGCTGGTTAATCCGGTTGGGTGTCGGGCTTCGGGAACAGACCTGGGATCGACTGCTGGGATGGTGGCATGACCTCCATTCGAAGCGATCCTTGCGGAGGGACTTTGAACGGGAGCAGGAACAGTTTGCCCTGCATATCACCAATCCGAAGGTAAAACGGCAAATCAAGTCAGAGACTCCAGCGGCTCAACCATCGGTTGCTCATCGATCCCATCCTGCTGTACCTGAACCAGAAGTATCCAGGGCGCGCGCGCCTGAGCCTGAAGTGGGTATTTTGTCCGTCGAACCGTCGGATGCTTTTGATCTGGACCAGTGGTCGATGGATGATCTGAAGCTGCCTGACGCCGATTTGATTCATGCCAAGCTGTCCACGGATTTGCCTGTTGAACCAGTTGCTAAGGCACCATCAATCATCATACCGCCGGCACCTCGACCCATTGTGTCTCAGCCTTCGCTGTTTGATGTTTTGCAGGCAGGTTCCCTGTTGCCGAGCGTGCAACTGCTTGATCAGCCGGATCGCAGTCGCAAGCGTGGCTATTCGGAAGAAGCTCTGGAGTCCCTGTCGCGGTTGCTGGAGCTTAAGTTGCGCGAGTTCAATATTCAGGCGGAAGTTACCGCAGTCCACCCTGGGCCGGTTATTACCCGTTTCGAGATTCAGCCAGCAGCAGGTGTGAAGGTGGCTCGTATCAGCAATATCGCCAAGGATCTGGCTCGTTCTCTGGCAGTTATTGCAGTGCGTGTGGTTGAAGTGATTCCGGGAAAGTCGGTTGTTGGTGTCGAGATTCCCAATGAGTCGCGCGAGATCGTCCGTCTTTCAGAAGTGCTTTCTTCCAGTGAATACGACAGCCGGGAGTCGCCCCTTACCTTGGTACTTGGCAAGGATATTGGTGGCCGGCCGGTGGTTGCTGATCTGGCCCGTATGCCGCATTTGCTGGTTGCCGGCACCACGGGTTCTGGGAAATCAGTTGGCGTCAATGCCATGTTGCTAAGTATCCTTTACAAGGCAACCCCGGAGCAGGTTCGGCTGATCATGATTGATCCGAAGATGCTTGAACTGTCGATTTACGATGGTATTCCCCACCTGCTGACGCCGGTGGTGACCGACATGAAGGATGCAGGCAATGCTCTGCGCTGGTCTGTGGCCGAAATGGAACGTCGTTACAAGCTGCTTTCCAAAGTCGGGGTACGTAACCTGGCGGGATACAACAAAAAGATTCGTGAAGCAATTGAGGCGGGCACACCCATACGGGATCCGCTCTGGCGGCGCCAAGATACGGCTTTGCAGGATGAGCCTCCATTTCTCGAGCCCCTGCCCTTCATTGTCGTGGTGGTTGATGAGTTTGCTGACCTGATGATGGTCGTGGGCAAAAAGGTTGAGGAACTGATTGCCCGTATTGCCCAGAAAGCACGTGCTGCCGGTATCCATTTGATCCTTGCAACTCAGCGCCCTTCGGTGGATGTCATTACCGGTCTGATTAAAGCGAACATTCCCACGCGTATTGCATTTCAGGTGTCGAGCAAGATTGATTCGCGCACCATTCTGGATCAGGGTGGGGCGGAGCAGCTGTTGGGACAGGGAGACATGTTGTTTCTACCTCCGGGTAGCGGCTTGCCGGAACGAGTTCACGGTGCTTTTGTGGCGGATGAGGAAGTACACCGTGTCTGTGATCACTGGCGCTCGAAAGGCAGTCCCGAGTATATTGACGAGATTCTGGAAGGCAGCTTTGAGGGTGGTGGCGAAAGTGGCTTTGGCGCTTCTGGCGGGGAAGAAGAAACCTCAGCCGAGCAGGATCCCCTCTACGACCAGGCAGTGGCTTTTGTGCTGGAGACGCGCCGACCTTCAGCATCGTTTGTGCAGCGCCGCTTCAAAATCGGTTACAACCGTGCTGCCCGGCTAGTTGAGGCCATGGAAGAAGCCGGTGTGGTCAGTGGGATGGGCAGTAATGGTCAACGTGAAGTACTGGTTCCAAACCGGGATCATTAGGAGAACGGGATGCAGCGTGTTTTAACAGCACTACTTGCTCTGGCACTCTGGGGTGTGGCCAATGCGGATGATACGGCTGCCCGTCAGTTGAATGAGGCTTTGCGCCAGATTGATTCAATGTCCGCGGAATTCCAGCAACACAGCGAGGACCGAAATGGCGGCCATAGGCATGATGTTCAGGGACACATGACAGTTGCCCGGCCGGGTTTTTTTCGTTGGGAAACCGATGAACCCTATGCACAGAAGGTCGTGGCGGATGGGCATACCATCTGGGTTTATGATCCCGACCTGAATCAGGTGGTGATTCAGTCGCTGGATCGGCAGGTTGGCAATACCCCAGCTTTGTTGTTGAGCAGTGATAGTGCGACCATTGATCATGCTTTTGCTGTCCAGAAGGCACAGGCTTCGGCAGGCGATGTCGCTTTTATGCTTGTCCCGCGAGCTTCCGACGCCATGTTTGCCCATATGCAGCTGGTTTTTTCCCACGATCAGCTTCGTCGCATGGAACTGGTGGATCTGACTGGGCAACATACCGTAATCACCTTCAGTCAGGTGCAGTATCATGTGCATCCGCCTGTGGCTGACTTTCATTTTCGGGTTCCGGCGGGAGCCGATGTGGTCAAGCCTTGAGATAATTTGAAGAACGGTCATGACGGATCTATTCGCCCGGTCACCCATACCTCCTTTGGCGGAGGCACTGCGTCCCAAAACCCTGAATGAAGTGATTGGGCAGTCGCACTTGCTCGGTGAGGGCAAGCCTTTGCGACTGGCTTTTCAGTCTGGACAGCCACATTCGATGATCTTCTGGGGGCCTCCAGGCGTGGGTAAAACCACACTGGCACGATTGACTGCGACAGCCTTTGATTGTGCGTTCATTGCCTTGTCGGCCGTATTCTCGGGTGTCAAAGATATCAGGGCAGCCATGGATCAAGCTCAGCAGAACCTGGATCAGGGCAGGAAGACCATTCTTTTTGTTGATGAGATCCATCGGTTCAACAAGGCACAACAGGATGCCTTGCTCCCCTATGCTGAAAGTGGTCTGGTGACGCTGATTGGTGCAACCACGGAAAATCCTTCTTTTGAAGTCAACTCAGCCCTGCTGTCCCGGGCTCAGGTCTATGTTCTGAAGTCATTGACCGAAGATGAGTTAAGGCTGCTGCTGAATCGGGCCGAAGAAAAAGCTCTAGATGGTCTGGTCTTTGATGAACGGGCACGAGACACCCTCATCGGTTACGCCGATGGCGATGCGAGAAGGTTCCTGAACCTGCTGGAACAGTGTCATTCGGCCGCTGCTGCCGCTAACATCCGTACGATTGATGCTGCGTTTATTGGCAATGCACTCAGCCTGAATTCACGAAGATTTGACAAGGGCGGGGACAATTTTTACGATCAGATTTCAGCACTGCACAAATCGGTTCGAGGATCCAGCCCGGATGCGGCCTTGTACTGGTTGAGCCGGATGCTGGACGGGGGGGCTGATCCTCGGTATCTGGCGCGTCGTATTGTGCGCATGGCTTGGGAAGATATTGGTCTTGCTGATCCCAGGGCCATGCAAATAGCCAACGATGCAGCATCAACCTATGAACGTTTGGGAAGTCCTGAAGGTGAACTAGCCTTGGGACAGGCAGTCATTTATCTGGCCGTTGCTGCTAAAAGCAATGCCGGATATAAGGCTTACAACAAGGCAAGAGCTTTTGTGAAACAGGACAAGAGCCGGGAAGTTCCCATCCATTTGCGCAATGCCCCAACCAAGTTGATGAAGGAACTGGGTTATGGTCATGAATATCGCTATGCCCACGATGAGCCGAATGCCTATGTTGCTGGTGAATCCTATTTGCCTGAGGGGATGACAGAGCCAGGGTGGTATCAACCCGTATCTCGAGGTCTGGAGATCAGGATTGCCGAAAAACTGGGACAGCTGAAGCAATGGGATATCGAGGCAGGCAAAAAGCTTGAGTAGTGGGTCACTGGTCTGTATGCCGTGCTCGTGCCTGTGGTAGCAATCGAACAGTGCCAACTTCTAGAAGGTTTGGTCTGGTGAGCAAACCAAAAGACTAATCAGTCGATGTGTTAACAATAAGTAATCTTGCACTCGGCTATTTGGATCATTACACTTTTGCCTCGTTAAATACTCTGGATTTCCTGTGAACCTTAATACGTCTGACCCCATGCGCTATCGCAGTGATATTGACCTTCTGCGTGCCTTTGCGGTTGTGACGGTTGTTGTGTACCACATTGGTGCGCATCTTTTGCCTGGTGGGTTTGTAGGGGTTGATATCTTCTTTGTCATTTCCGGCTATCTGATCACAGGCCAATTGGAACAAGGTTTGGAGCGAGGGACTTTCGGTTTTCTTGATTTTTACACCCGAAGGTTCCGTCGCTTGTATCCAGCTCTGTGTCTGGTTCTTGTTGTTACAGCTGTGCTTGGGGCATTTTTGTTGCTTCCTGGAGCCCAGAATCAGTTGGGTCGAGAAATGCGAGCGGTGGCGACACTCTCGGTGAACTATTATTTTTTGAGCCACGAGAATGACTATTTTGGCATGATGGCGGACCACAAGCCGCTGCTGCATATGTGGTCGCTGTCGGTAGAGGAACAGTTTTATTTGCTCTGGCCGTTGCTGCTCTGGGGTACGCAACAATTACTGCATGGCCGTAATGAACGTTTGCGACTGGCCTCGGATGCCCTGTTATGGATGATTTTTGGTGTATCCCTGTCTTGGTGTGTGTACAGCAGTGATCATTATAGTTCGCAAGCTTTCTATGGAATGCCCGCTCGCGCATGGGAGTTTGCTGTTGGAGGGATTTTGGCTCTAAGCCAAAAGAGATTGGGCGATCGGCATCTTCTTGGGCAAATCTTGCGGTGGGTTGGCCTAGCGGTATTGCTGGTCAGTGTGGTGCGGATTGATGGCAGCGATCTTTTTCCGGGTTATGTAGTGCTGGCGCCGGTAGTGGGCGCACTATTGTTTCTTGCTGGCGGTCATCTTGATCCTCTTTCGCTGAACAGTGGCGGGGTTTGGAGCAGGGTGATGCGACATACCGGGCGGATCTCCTACAGTTTTTATCTGTGGCATTGGGTTTTGCTGGCCATGGTGCGTAGCTGGTATCTTGAACGCTATCTGCCCCGTGATGCTCTAATCGGTGGCGTGTTGTCATACCTGTTGGCTCATCTGACCTATGTTTATGTTGAGCAGCCGTTAAGACAGGGAAAAACGCCGTGGTCTCGTCTTAATGATTTGCATTTTCGTCATGGACTTTATGCCATGCTGATTTTGTACATCCTTGGGAATGTCGAAATTTTTCATCCTGTAGCCCCAACGCGGGCACAACAACAAGCAGCACGCTGGTCCGATGATCCAGTATCGATGCCACCGGGTTGTCATTTGGCTTCGGCGGGAATTCCACTGGCTTCGGTCGATGCGTGTAGTCTGGG
>JAJZHM010000028.1 GCA_021804485.1 Pseudomonadota bacterium
CCGATCCCTGCTGTCACATGGGCCAGGGAACCAACATAGAGTTCACGCACACCATCACCATCGACGGTTTGTCCCCCAGCAGTAAATAGATGTCCCATGCCAATGACAGGAATATCTCCCTCGAGTTTGGCGCACTTTTGTTTGGCCAAAGAGGCGACTGTGGCGTAATGATTGCGAATGCCATCAATCAATTTTCGCTCCTTGTCATCGACACTCTCGCCTGCTTCCGCCACGCGAATATCCCTGTCGCGTAAATAAGGCACGGCACAGACTATCAATTGCGGAACATTTTGCTTATTACAAAGCACCAGCACTTCGTCTTCCGAAGATTCCGTACTGCTTCCGACCACGTGGACATCAAGAGCTTTGAGCAAATCTCTGGGGGCATTGAGAAAGGAAGGTGAATCGTGATTACCCGCAATGACAACAACATGCCGGCAGGATGAGGCTGCCATACGACACAAAAAACGGTAATAGAGTTCCTGAGCACGATTGCTTGGAGCGCTGGTATCAAAAACATCGCCTGCCACCAGCAAGACTTCAATTTGATTCTGCTCAATCGTCCCAAGCAGCCAGGTCAGAAAGGCCTCGAATTCCTCATAGCGCTTTCTACCATACAGAGTATGCCCGATATGCCAATCGGATGTGTGGAGGACTCTCATACAGTTACCCTGCCATCGCTGCTGTGGGGCGCTTCGCATACGCTTCACACCAGTTTTTCGTAGAAACTAAAAACACCCGGGATCGGCAGTCGCATGGACCTCAGATGCAGAAACTCATTTCGTTGCCCGAATCAAATCAACCGCCTTTTCACCAATCATGATACAGGGCGCGTTGGTATTTCCACCAATCAGGCTGGGCATCACAGACGCATCAACGACACGAAGACCCTCGACACCATGAACCCGCAACTCAGGATCCACAACAGCCCATGGATCACGTCCCATTTTACAGGTTCCGACCGGATGATAAACCGTATCAACCCGCTCACGCAGCACCGCACGAATCTCGGCATCGGTACGGACATGGGGGGTAAACAGATCGCTCTGACGATGGGACAACAATGATGGTGCCTGCATCAGCTTTTCCGTGAGCTTATAGCCCTGAACCATGGTTTCCAGATCAGCGGGATCATCCAGAAAAGCCGGGTCAATCAACGGAGCTGATGTAATCTGACGACCCTTAAGACGCACACTGCCCCGGCTCTTTGGACGAAGCAGGCAAACGTGACAGGAAAAACCATGGCCTCGATGCAAGGTTCGACCGTGGTTATCCACAACCGCCACCACAAAATGCAACTGAATATCAGGCGCATCAAGGTCCGGTCGCGTTTTAAGAAAACCACCTCCTTCGGCATAATTGGTCGTCAGCAAACCCCGGCGCTCCTGACGGTAGCGCTGCCACTCCCGAAACAACTGCCGGAAGCCTTGCATCGACAGCCCCACCAGATGAAGGTCCTCCGAGCGATAGCCAAAGATGAAATCCGGGTGATCCTGCAGGTTTTGTCCAACTCCAGGCAGGTGATGCAGCACGTCAATGCCCAGCTGATGCAGTTCGCGGGCATCGCCAATACCCGACAGCATCAACAGTTGTGGAGACTGAAACGCACCCGCACACACTAATACCTCGCGTTGAGCTCGCACCGTCAAAGTGCGTCCCGCCCAGCGATACTGAACCCCAACGGCTTTACGTCCTTCAAATAGAATCCGTTCAGCCTGCGCCCCGGTTTCAACGCGCAAATTAGGTCGCGCTGTCCGATGGGGCTGTACATAGGCCCGATAGGCACTGCAACGCTCCCCCTCAATCTGGGTCACCTGATAGATACCGATACCTTCCTGTTCCGGACCATTGAAGTCCTCAATAACCGCAAAGCCTGCTTCCCTAGCAGCCTGCAAATAATGATTCTGGAACGGATTATCAGTGCGTAAGCGACTTACGGACAAAGGCCCTTCCTGTCCATGCCACTCGTTGTGGAAATCCTTGTTCGATTCAGCCCTGAGAAAATAAGGCAAGACATCATCCCAAGACCAACCCTCAGCTCCCTCCTGCGCCCATCGGTCATAGTCAGTCCGATGACCACGTATATAAACCATAGCGTTGATTGCTGAAGAACCACCCAGAACCTTGCCACGGGGCTGAAATCCCTGTCGGCCATTGAGCCCCTTCTGAGGGACTGTTGAAAAAGCCCAGTTGTTGATGCGATTCGGCGCCATAGCCAGCACAGCAGCTGGCATGGTCACCAATGAACTGTCAGGTTTACCCTGCCCGACCTCAAGCAAAAGAACACGTACATTGGGGTCTTCTGAAAGGCGGCCAGCCAGAACACAACCGCTTGAGCCACCGCCTACAACAACATAATCCACGACATCCATCGGCACACTCTCCAGAGCACATCCCTATCAGTGTAGAAGACCGATACCTGTCTGGCGATTACACGACTTCCGCTTCTTTAGCGACCTTGCTGAACGTCATCCGTACCGGAACTTCTTCACGGGAAACAGCATACTGGGCTGGCAGTGTGACATGCAAGGCAAATGCCCGAAAATCTGCTCCTTCTTGGTGATCGGTAAAGACCAGTTCGATGCCTCCCTGCTCACGCTTGAGGAAATCCTTAACCGCATCCATACCCACACCCCGACCGGACACCTCCGTAACTTGCTCTACGGTCGAAAACCCAGGTTTGAAGATATAATCAGCCAGATCTTCGTCCGAGACAGATTCACCCTCTTGCAGCCAGCCCCTGTTCAGAGCACGGCTTCGAATCCTGCTTAAAGCCAAGCCACGCCCATCATCTCGTATGACTAGGCGGAAAACACCTTGCTGCACGGTGGTATCAAGCAAAATCGTCCCTGCTTCGGGCTTGCCCTGAGCTTTACGTTCTTCAGCAGACTCAAGACCATGATCCATTGCATTGCGAAACAGATGCATGAATACATTTTTCAACAAACCAGAGAGCTGACTGCGTACCACATAACCATGATCCTCAATCTGAACATGGGGTGGACACTTGCCAAGCTCGAGCGCCAGTGAAGGCAACGAAGTAAGAACCGTCCCAAGGACTTCCTGAATCGGCTCAGTGCCCATTAAGCGCAGGGTCCGGTGCACCGCATCCCGAGCAGCCACCAGTTCATGAACATTAGCGGGATTAATAGTTTCCAGCCGGTTCAGGGTTTCCGTGATCTGCTGTCTGTCCACCATCAGATAACGTTCGACACTGCCTCGACGGCCAGGTCCCTTACGGCCCAGACTGACTTCATTGATCCGAGCATAGCTTTCAATAGAATTACGCACTAGGGCCAACTCATCCAGCAGCATGGTCTGATCCCAAATCATATCTGGGGGCACCTGACGCAATGCATCATACATCTGCTCAGCATCATGCAGCACCTGTGTCAGATGTTTCAGGCCATAGGTACGGGCATTGCCTTTTACGGTATGCATGTTGCGGAACAGGTTGTGGACCGCCTCAGCATCCGCATCGACATGCTGACGAATGATATGCTCGTTGTCATCGACCAGCCGCAGAGATCCTTCGATGAATTCATGGAATTTTTCCTGGGTGATGGCCAATATTTCACCGATCATCTCCAGTTCGCGTCGCTGTTCCTTGGCCTCACTGGCTAACTTGCGCAGTTCGGTAATATCACGTACACACACCATCAAGCGATCAATATTGCCATCTTCGCCCACAATTGGCGACCAGTTCAGATCAAGAAATTTCATACGGCCATCAGGCATGTTCTTTTCGATTTCGCCAACAAGCAGATGTGCGTTGAGCTCAAAATTCATCTCATCCTCGCCCACACAGGTCGAAGTGATGGTTTCTATCTGGGAACGCACATCGGAACTGAGCGTGGTCGCATCGAACATCAGTTCCATGACATCCCGATCAGCAATATCGTCCGTCTCAAGAATCGAGGACAGATAAGCGGAAAACTCCTGATGAACCTTATTACCGTGAGTGATGGTCAAAATTCCTTGGGGCATATGCTGCAACATGGTCTGCATGTCGTGGGTCTTAGCCCTGAGCTGGGCAGAACGCTCCTCAATCTTGGCCAGCATGGTGTTGAACGCTTCAATGGAACGACCAATTTCATCACGACGATCAACCGGAACCCTCCGGCTAAAATCCTGATGTTCCGCAATGGAACTCATCATGGCCTGCATACGGCCAATCGGCTGAACAATCTTGCGGTAAAGCACAACACTCAGAAAGCCTAACAGAAGCACACTAAATCCTGTAACCGAATCAACAAGTTCGGTGGTCATATGCAGGTTATGGTTCAGGAAGGCAATCGCACGATCATTGCTGCGGTTTTTCTCAATGCGCAGGGTATCCACAATCTGCTGCAATACCATTTCATACTGGGCAACGTTGCCAAAAAAATTGGCTTGGGCAATATCCGCATGCCCCTGCTGTTTAAATCCAACCGTATCATCAATCGCCTTGAAATAATCGGCAAGTGCTTCACTGGCCTCTTTTGTCAGCTTGGTCTGAGTAGAATCCGTTGCCTCACGCACCTGCAGATCAAGTGCTTTCCCAAGTACACTGCGCGCCACATCCAGATCTGCCTTTGCCTGGCTGGCTGTTGCATCATCCGGAGCTGTTGTGTACGTCATGGCAGCCAGTTGCACATCCTTGAGACGCGAAACCAGATCGGCCGAGGCCAGTGTACTCGGTACTGTCTTTTGCGTAACCAAGCCCACCTGGCCGGCATTACGGGACGACTCGTAGATGGAAAAACCACCGATGGACAATATGGCGACAAAGGCCATAAGAACAAGAAAGATAATGCGAAAGCGTATGCTCATGGAGACCTCATGACCGACTTCAAGGGATGACAAGCCTTACCTTCCGGATCATGACTCGCCTTGATGAAGTTTCCATGTCACTTTAAAGAATCTTGTGCGATGTCTAATGACCGTATGGTTTTAGTCAGGGCACTGCAGCATTGTCCTGATGATGCTGCAGTTGCTGGATAGCCCAGTCGCGAATCTGACGTGCCTCGGGACTATCATGCTGCCGGGCCAGATCATCCAGTCCCTTCTGCCAGTCCATCCCTTGGCTCTGCATACCATCAAGCAATGCATTGCCCAGTGCCAACCCCAATTCATCACGATGTTGCTGCACCTGCTGCAAGTGTACAGCTGTCTGGGCCTCATGCTGACGGGCCTGCTCGTAACTTTGGGTAGTCTGTTGTTCCTGCCGCTGCTGGTGACTAAAGGAAGACACCTGTTCCTGCATGGTACGATCGCTGTGTGTATCGGCTTCACTCTGCATGGTTTTAACGGACACATCGAGAGCATGAGCAAACTCTTGGCTGCTGACAAAATCCTTTGCCCACTGTTTCTGCGTACTGGTCGCATCTTTCATGGCCAAATTAATCTCAGACATCAGATCAATCGGATAGACAGGCAATTCAGCCGTGATTTTCATGATGGCTGAGATGGTTCGAGCCTCTTCATGTGTTTTGCCGGTACGTTGACTGTATTCCTGCAGCCCCCGGTCAATGTTCCGATTGACGGTATCAATCATCTGATCGCGTTCATGGCCCTGCTGTTGTCGATGTTCATCTCCTACATCCCATGTTCGGGCAGACTGAACCACGCTCTGATACATCTGGTCGTGACTATGACGCAACTCATCGGATGCCCGTTTGAGCTGGGTAACCGCAGTACTGTGTTCCTCGGCAAAGGATCGTTCAAGGGCAGCCGACCAACTGCGGCTCATGGCCAGACTGGAGAGATTCTGTTGCGCAACCAGCCCTTCTGAATTGGCAGTCACACTAAAAGAACCGTTGTTACTGGTAAAATATCCGGCCTCATTGTGCGGAGCACTGGACTGATGCCATGCTTGCAGGTTGTCCATACGCACGTTGCCTTGGGTAATATTACCGGATGCCACGGCATGGGCTGCCTGGGAAACAGGCTGAGCATAACTGTCCATGATGCGCCCAGCCAGAGATGCCAGCATTGCTCCCGACTGATTGATCAGAAGCCAGGCAATCATTGGAATCGAGCTCATAAGATAACCTGCCACGGCCGCATGCATCTTCAAGACCTCCTCAAATCCTGGTTGGGTTGCCAGCGAAAAAGCCGGCGTGCAGGCATAGCCCGCAGCACAGACCTGCAGAGCTTTTTGAGCGGCGACCGATGCGAAGAAATTCATGGCAAAATTGAGAATGGCATAGATGGGAGGCCAGAGCGCAATCCAAATCTGAACCCGAAAATAGGCCAGCAGGGCCTTAACTCCACCGGGTAGCATGCTCATCAAGGCAATGACCGGAAAAACACAATCAATGAATCCTTCAAAAACATCCCGTACAACGGGCAGCATTTTTGCTGATAACCGCCCCAGAACCCCATAATCCAACGCGTGTTCACGCTCGGCAACCGCCTGCGTGTAGGCACTTAACGCAGCAGTAGAACCTGTTTGAGCTGCCGCACCCGAAAGACCATTGGCAAAACTGTTCATCAGTGCAGCTTGGGTAAGAGCCTGCGAAGCACTGACCCCTAACCCAGACAGATACTGAAAGGCGATGGGCATTGCCTGTGCCGCTGAAGTTATGACCTGCTGCGTCATGGCTGCCTGATTGCGCCAAGGTAAAACCACCTGTGCGGACTGGACCGCCTGCTGTACGTCGAGATCAAGGTGGCCACTAAAAGCCTGATCACAACTAAGAATCTGATGCTGTCCCTGAGGGTCAAGATAATCAAAACCACGATTACTCGCCGAATTATTGCGGAAAAAACTCTCCAGATCTGAAGCATCCATCAAGGTCTGCATGCTGTAAAACCCAAACGCCAGATCATAAAACACGCAATCGTGCCAGAAATGCTGTAAGGCTGTCTGAGTTTCTGGATTACTGAGCGTATAGCTGCTGATGGATTGCGCCATACTGGCGGCAAAGAGAGGGCCATTATCTTCATAGTTCAATCCTGAAGGCAGGCTGAACACCGTCTCCATCGTTGAAGTCAACCAATCCCCCAGTTTGCTGCTGACACTTGCCATAAAGGCCAGTCCAATCGGGATATCTCCAACCTCATGGACAACTGGGGCACCTCCCCAGCCTGACTGCAGTCGATCCTCGACGCTAACCGATACCTTGGGGACGAGAAGGAGGCCATAGATCAGCATGATCCCAAAAAACCAGCGCAGATCGAGCAACTGCCCTTTCAGCATAGCCATAAGCAACATGGTCAAAAACGCATAACTGACCACCAGCATCAAGGCGAAACGGAAATCCTGATGACCGACCATGGCAGCGACTCCACGGAAAAGACTGGTCAGAAAGTCCCCATCACCAAAACAGAACACCTCAAAGAGCATCATGGTACCTCACTGACCGAAAAATGCTGACTGAAGCATGCCACTACCTATTTTGCTGATCAGTGCCTGCTCATAGAGTTGTGCTTCCCGCAACATCTGAACATTCATCTGCATGGCGGTCTGCGCATCGACTGCATACGCAGACAAAGCCGCCCCAAGGTGATCAAGCTGTTTGAGGTACAGAGCAATTTTTGGATCCATCGTGCTATTGGCATGACCAGGACCAAAAACCAGACGCACTTGGTCAATCAGTGATTGCAGGTTACGCGCCACCAGTTGCTGAGCCAGCATATGCAAATACTGCTGAATATGTGCATCAGGATTCTGTGTATGGAAAAAACTCTCCGAAGCGAGAACGTATCGATAAAGAGGGACCGCCGACATACCAATCAATGCCTTTTCCTGATCATTGAGCGTACTGTGTGGATCGGCAAGTTTCTGCATGATGCTGCTCAGTTCCGCACTCAGGACACTGCTTAAATTATGATCAGCCACATCCTTCAAGGAAACGGACACGGGCGCACGCCCTAAGTCACTGCAGGCTTGTGCGTCCGGCCTCAGATCGCTGCATTGCCAGATGAATACAGATGCCTGGGCTGAACCAGGCATACCGATCATGGCATCCAGTAAAGCCTTACCCTGAGCATCCAGACAATTGCTGCGCGCTTGGCATGAGTCATAAAGCATCCCGGGAATCAATGAGGATGTTGCTGAAGTATCCTGTCCCCAGGTTGGACTACGCTGGACCAGTACGGTTCCGGTCAGATTCATGATCCACTGGGCCGTCTGTGGGTCATTACGAAAAACGGGAGATTGCATCAACACATACCAGGCCAGATTCCCTTGGACAAAACGATCCTGAGCCTGCGTCAGAACACCATTACGTTGACCACCCCGGGTACAACTGGCCTGTGCCTGATCCCGCGTTGCACCGGAAAGCATCATCTGCCGTTCGATGCATATTTCCCGGTCTTCAGCATCATTCATCTGGGCATAAGTTGGTAAACCCACTGCCGTAAACCCGGCACTCAGGACATTCTGGGCAGCCGTGCATGAATCCATTTGCAACTGATTGAGAAAATCCGCCTTGTCCTTGACCCAATCCATGGTGTCTGCCAGCAAAGATGAGACGTATTTGATGGCAAGGTTATAGGCCAACATTTTGGCATTTTGACCAATTGCTCGCATTTGCTGAATGATTTCGTCCTTGTTGATAAAGTTGAACCCCCCCAGTTCACTGTCAATCCCACTGCATCCTCCGGAAAAATGCGGGGGGGTGTAACTGAACAACTGACCAACCTGACGATCTGGAACACGCACACTCAATGCGCCACCGGTCCAGTACCCCCCATACTGATTACGATACACCCCTGGATCAGTCTGACTGACAAAGCCCTGACCATTCCCTGCCCATCGATCCAGTTCCGATTGCAGGCTGGCATGTGCGGGCATAAACACAGCAAGACCAAGCAGAATCAGACTTGTTTTACAGCAGTTCATGGTATTGCCTCCTGACTTGGTGATCCTGCAATCGACGTAACGGTACCTCCGTACAATGGAACGCCCAGCTGAACGGCCACCCTATGGCGCAAATCCATCAGATTCATCAATCCGTACCCCACTGTTTTGACAGCACCTTTGACCGGATCAACCAGATACAGTGCCGGAACAGCGACAGGACGGATGTGATGCACCTGGAGCAGACTTGGATCGGACATTGGATGAGGGAAACTCTTAGTACCCATGCCATCCAGACTAAAGGGAAGCACCTTGAACTGAAATTGATCTGCAAAAGCATGCAGCCAAGGCGAGAAGCGGGCACAATAAGGACAATCACTACGAAATACATACAACAGCCCGTAATGCTGCGCTGCCTGCCGCAAAGCCTGATCCACTGCAGCAGACTGTACGGAGGCAACAGCCTCGACGCGATCACTGCGCTGTGCATGCGTCAGGGTGTAATCATACTCAGGATGTGACCAGAGAAACTGTTCAAAAGCATCCGCATAGTTCCCTGCCATGCGCAACACCCCACGACGCGCCTGAATGGCAGCTTGTAAATGACCGGCTGTTGGCTCAAGCATGGCCAAGGACTCGGCCTCTTCCATATTCTGACCCATGGCACGCAAACGCTGCCGTGGAGACATTGCCAAACCCGATTTGCTGACAACAGCCTTCTCAGGCGCAGGAGTGCTCTCCTGATACCATAACCAGGTCGCTGGGCTACGCTCGTAGAAGGTATCGTTGCCGGCCAGTGCTGATACACAGATCATCGCAAGCAGAGCAGGCCAGCACCTGCGTATTCGTACGTTTGCATTTAGGTTGCCTTCCATGGCGATCGTCCTTCAGGTCATTTCACGTTATCAATCATCGCGCTCAGGGTTGATGCACCCAGTAATCGTGATAATCCAGTTGATCCAGCTTTATTTGCGCCAACTGATCCGGATTCAGCGTCAGGCCTGAACAGGAGCGAGGAACTTTTTGTCCCCATTGGGCCCTCCCCTGCTCCTGAACAATACGCGCCAGCACACTTGGCCAGAGACAGAAGGAATAATGCTGCTGCCGCCGAATACAGATACCAAAAGCGGTATGCGCTGCACAGCTTTTCCAGCCATCGATATAGGTTGCCGTTCCTGCCTGACGCGCCTGTTCAATCAATCGATCAACCGATGAACACCCTCTGCGCCAAATGGTCTGCAAGGCACCCACACCGGAACGGCAACAATGAGTTGAACCAACCAAAGTACCGTTATCCACACAATCGACCGCCCTTCCGGGAAAAACCGTCAAACCGGATGCATCACGTTCCTGCTGCATCGACTGCATCATGCCCAAATACAGACGAGTGGTTCGCTGTGCATCGGAAGTCGCAGAACTCTTGGGCAGTAGCCCTTGCAAGCAGGTTCCATGAGCACAAGAGATCGGGTCCATCGGGGTAGTCGTCTTGATCGTCTCAACCTGCTGACGGAGTGATTGCGCACTTGATGCATCCAGATGACTAAAGTCATTGGTGACCCATCCCAGGTCATTCTGTTGTACAGGTCCCATGGCCTGCTGATTCCAGGTTGAAGGATCGCCCTGTGGAGGCACAAAGCCGGCTGTACCCGTTGCTAACTCAACATTCCCAGACACCTGCTGTGCTTGGGCGGCATCAGAAACGCCCTGACGCAAACAGGACGTTGAGGAACATGGGGCTGTATCCCAACCCGCAAAAGCACCACTCAGCTGTAGCCCAAGCAGCAAGAACCAACACCTTCTATTCATGCCCGTCATACCCGCTGCGCTCCTCCAAAGCCGAAAGATATTTCTGTGCCTCAGGCCGCTGTACATTTCTCCTCATAAGTTCTAAGACCGTATGCACATCAAGAAGTCCGGAAAGTTCAACCGCATTACCCGGATGCTGGAATCCTCGATGAAAGGGAAGAATGGGTACGATCCATGTCGGAACCTGTTGCACCTTATAAAAGGCGAACCACCAGGGGTCAATTTGTGCCGAAATGGCCAAAGACCGCAGATGCTGCTGCATTGCTTGCATTCCTTCAGCAGGAATCCCTCGGAATACCAATACGCCCCCAATCGGATGAACCGCGCGAAACAGCTGAACAAGCTCCGGATCGCTCAGGCTTAGACTCACCAGAACTTCAACCTCCGGCACAGTGGATTCTGCCGGCACCTTAAGTGATTTCAACGATGGCGCACCCTCAAAAGTATCCGGATGAGGCAATGCAGATAATCGGACACGATCAACAGGTTCACCTTGTAAACCTTCCGGAAAAGGATCCGGCCAGCATTTTGGAACAAACAACAGCATCAGGATTATAAGGCGCAGCATGTATGCTTCCTCCAGATCAGCATGGACCAGTCCTCACCCTGGACCGGGTATTCATGACCGGCTTCGAAAAGGGATGAAGGCACACCAAAGCCATGAGCTTCGACACGATCCACACGCGGAAACATGAATTGCACCTTGTATTGCCCCTTGCGGAGCAGCGGCTGAGGCAGATCGTGGCACATGGCCGCCCGTGTCGAAGTGTCATCGAGAAGACCCATCCGATGCAGTTTGTAGGTCATGCGATGCACTAGATTCATTGATGTATCGACACCACCGGTGTGGTATTGCTTATGCCCTGACAAGGGATACACACTCCCCTCTCCTCCTGAACACCAGAACAGGGCATCCAAACCAAAATCATGGACCGAGGCACTGACTGCATCCGCAGCACAGGCAAGCGTTGCCGGAATATTGGCGAACAACATGGCTTCAGGGGCGAGAGCAAACGTTAACATGTCATCACTCCAGAGCGGATCCAGTTCGCTCAGCCAAACCTCATCCATCGCCCCAGATTCCTTCATACAGAGACTGCCTTGCGACACCAGACCCAGCGCCTGCCACAGCGGCATGTTCATCCAGTGCACGTGGTAAAAAGATCCCTGTGACTTGCGTGTACCCCCACTGCCTTCACGACCAACGTCATCTCCTTCGGATACCGGCAGATGCCCCATAACCACCCCACCCAGGGAAGGAAAACACAAGGGTGTGCGCACAACCTCCGCGACCCGATCTGGTGCCCAGTAGCTCAAACCTATTCCCGGCTGCACAAACACTGGCGGTGGCTTTGGACAGGAACACAACGCCGGTGCATCAGGCCCCTGATCAGGAGCATCGCCAACCCGACTACCCCCCACTTCAATGGGAAAAAGACAGTCCCAACACAGATCCTGCACAGGATCCGGCCATGAACCCGAGCATAATGCCCATACCGGCAGGGAACTCAGAACAAAAACCAGGATCAGGATCCTCATGGCAAAACCTCATCGACACGCATCATACGACCATCCTGATAAACGACTGCAGGCAGGTGCTGGATGCTGAAGCGATGGGCCAGATAGCCATATTGATCAAAATAGACGTGACGCGACTGTTGTTGAGCCCAAGTCCGGTAGGCACCCTGCTCCATGATCCACACCGTTTGCACCGGATCCGCACAGGCAACGTCCAGCCATGAGCGCTGTTCAAAAGACTTTTGATCAAAAAAACACAGCTTCTTGCTGTAATGAATGATTTGCAGTGGGTCCATCAACGTCCCAGTCCGATACCAGATCTTGCCAGAGGCGTCGCGAACATCATGGTCCAAACGTACGGCCAGACGAACCCAGTGACTGCTTGCCTGTATTGTCGCAGGCAATGCCAGTCCAAGCGGGTGATCCAGATACGACTGCATGTGCTGTCGATATTGGCGCAATACCTCAGCATAATGTCGGCGATGTTCCGGAGCATCCGCTTCATTTTTCCAGGCCTGTTCAAGGTCTGGCTCGTTTATGACATAAACCTGGGCAAATTTCCCAAGACTCTCCGTCCATGCCCAGCCCCCCTCAGAACAAACGAATGCCATGACCCATAAAATCCTTTTCATTGATCAATCCCACCTCTGCATAACGTGAATCAAAGGAACGTGGATGGGTTCCCCAAACAAAGACATAACCGGCTGGAATAATGCCAGCCTTGGTACACTGAAGGGCAGCACCATCCTGTCTGGCCCTTGCTGCGCAATGTCCCCGCCAGATTCCTCCAACCCATACCTCTCTTCCCTTAATCTGAATGCGATCTCCCGGCAAACCCACGACATATTTCATCCACCACATCCCGGCTGGGGCATAGGGAGTCTGCGGCGGCCTGAAAGCAACCAGCATGCCTCTCCGTGGTATGACTGGGCCTCGGACAACACAGAAGACATGTCCTGAAATACTGGGCGACCAAGGCAAGGCCAGAATAAATCGGCTTCCGACACACAGAGCCAGATAATAGGCAGCAAAAATCAATCCTGCGGTAACACAAACCCTGCGGAAGTGGATAAGCAAGATCTTCATCGCGCCCCCGTCTCTTCATGATTCCCAAGATAGGTTCGTACCCAGTCTGTACGGTCAGCAGAGCCTGCAAGCACTGCTGGGGCAACCAGTACAAGCTGTTCAGGATGGTCAGCGGCCAGCTTTTGCAGGGCTGACTTCAAGGTGGCACTGAACCAGCTTGCTCGCGTTGCACGTTGGGCAGGATTCAGGTGTAAAAGAGCCGAATGATCAATTTCCTCCCGTATCAGCATTTGCACATCAACCGAAGCAACGATTCTGTTCTGATAACGGTTCTCCAGACTGAGTACCATACTGAACACTGAAAGGAGCAAGGCAATTGCCATGATCATTTTTTCATAAGACATGGTGAATTCCCCAATACAAAATCAATAGCCTGTGTCATGTCGAATCCTTGTCGTTGAGCCTCCAGCAAGGCTGACACATCCTCAGCCCGGGTCGACATCAGTTTTTCAGTCCACGGATCCACCACCAAACGCCCCACCGACCACCCCTCTGGAGACCGAATGGCAATCTCGGAATAACGACCTGCCACCGTTGTCAGACTTCGCAGCAGACGTTCTTCCCAAGGGCCCAAAGCCAACTGACTGTTTTTACGTGCCTGCTCAATGGACTCGTTCTTCTGACGCAACAAAAAGACATAATCACTGTTGGCATAACAAGCCATAGTCGTTCCATTGCGAAAATAATCGGCAAGTCCCTGGGTAATGGTCATGAAGGCTCCGCCAAATTTTCGTGCGGTTCGATACCCTTCTTCGATAAATCCGGCGGCTTGCCCATCTCCCAGAAGCCTCCATGCTTCATCGATAATGCACAGTTTGAACCGGGATCGATCACCTCGGTACATGCTCTCGGTAATACGCTGCATAAGCATCAGCAAGACCACGCTCTGAAGTTCTGGCTGATGATTCAGCCCGTCCAGTTCCAAAACCATAAGATTGTCATCACCTAATGCAGCACCTTCAGAAAAATACCTTCCATACATGCCTGCTGTGCAGAATGGACTAAGCATGAGCGCCAGATCATGACCAAGAACATGAGCACTCTGCGCAAGCATCTGATGAATATGATCCAGACTGATTGAGGGTCCAAAAGATTTCCATGCGGCCAGAACAGCCTGCTCCAGAATCGCCAGCGCTTTGGGTTCCAGACGTTGCAAGGGACTTGCCATACAGGCCAGAAGGTTTTTCAATTGGGGCAACTGGCTCTGAAATTGTGACTCATCCGCCTCACGCAATAGGGCGCAAGGATCAAGATTCACAGGAGTCTTCTGATTAAACTCAAGATATCGTCCTTTCAGTAGCGTACATAAATTGCGGTAGGATCCCCCCGAGTCAAGGATAAACACCCTTCCTCCTGCCGCAAGAACCGAAAGCACATAGTCCTGTGTGAGAAAACTCTTACCCGCACCCGAGGCCGCAGCTACGGCAATATTGAAATTACCCTTACGGTTGAGAAATGGGTTGAGAAACATGAATTGCCCTCTTCGTCCAAACAGCATCAGCAGGGGGCGTTCATGTGCAGCAACATTACCCTTCCACTCCGCAATCCAGGGTGCCAGGTGCGCACAGTGCAGGGATGTGAGTGTTTGCCAGTTCCTCATCGTCCCCAAAATTCGGGCAACTTCAGGACCAACCCCCATAGGCAGTGCGGATAACACGCGAAAGGGCAAATGATAACGGTCCTGCACCAGAGTCCAGCCTAAACGGTCATAGGAACTGCATATGCGCTGGATCATGGCATGACGTTGTCCTGTTGGAGTCCACGCCACCACCTGATAGGAAACATTGACCAAACGGGCACCCTGACTCATATGCTGCTGAACCAGATGCCAATCCTGCTGCCGCTGTTTCCAGGCAGGTACATATTTTCCGACTTCCGTATCACGCATTTGGGTAGAACGCATCAAGCGGGTGCGTGCAAGGGTTTCCTGATTCAGATCATCCTGAACCACAACATTCATGACAAGAGCAAAAGGACAAGGCAGATTATGATGAACATCAAAAAACCCACCAATCAGCTCACTGTTACCACAGCCATGCCAGCGTTCAGGAAATCGCTGAACACTTAACGAAACCCATTCGTAGGCATATTCCCGCCATTGCATCTGAATGTGATCGGATGCGAAATACAGGCGTGACTCATCGTGAATCATCTGTCGATCCAGCGGTGTCCCCATATCGATTGGCCAGAGTTTTGGACCTGCATTGAGATTAGGATGAGGTGCAAACCAATCATGCATCCAGAGCGCCAACTGTTCTGCATTGACATGCCGGGCTGGCATGTGCGTTGCGCTCAGAATTGACATTAGTGAAGTCCGCAGCCCCATCAGTAAGGCTCGTTCCGTATGCGTCAGTGGCTGTCGTCCCTTTCGGGGCACGCTCACCGAAATCATCACGATAAAATCACGGAAAATTAGACCAGAGTCCTTGTAAGGACTCTGCCAATCACCACCTGCCAGAAAATTCATGCGTTTCTCGGCAAGCATACCCTGTAGATCCTCTCCACCATTGCCCGAGGATGAACGCGCTTCTGCCCAGCGTTGCAACCAGTCCATACAGTGCGGATAACCCCAGAGTTGCACCTGAATCACCGTACCTACTGGATATTGCCCCACAAAGACAGACTGAAGATTATGCAGATCCTCACTGCGCAGACCTGTGGCAGGTTCTGATTGAAGAATAAAGCCCATACTGTCCTTGTTCAGAAACAGATCGTCCTCTTCCATGAATAGATACGGCAATAACATGCTGATCGGCTTCTGTGCCTCCATCGTTTCATTAATGCGCTGGACAGAATCCGGGTATAACTCCTGTGTCCCTCGCTCATGCCAACGGCGCAGATGATTCATGACAGCAGGAATCATGACATCCTCCTCTTTTCATCCATGAATACCGGTTCTACCCGATTGGATTGCACCAGTTGCCTGCAACGTCGATGATTCAGCCCCAAAGGCATGGAAGCTGCGAGAACCAGTGGACGATAATGAACCTCTTCAAAGAAAACCTCTTTGTTCAGGCTTGCCCAGGCAAGATGATCCATACAGGTGTAACGACCACCGAACGTCACGCCGTCCTTACAAAAAGAGAGTGCAACATCAAGTACCCAGCCTGATTCAATCGACAAGCCGTTCAATGGGGTGTGTGCCGCATGACGCAGAATCCTGAACGTGCGCTTTTCATTTAGCCCGTGCAGATGCAATCCATGCCGATCCTCGCGAAGATCAGCTGAAGGCAATTGTGTACTCAGAAGTTTGCGGGCAACATAACCCTGTTTGTGTTGGATTCCCATCATGTTGTGATGAAAGTCCATCAGATCCTCGGCATGCCACAACATGTCGCCTGCAAATATTCGCTCGAGGAATCCGATGGACTCCGTATGTGCTCGCAGATCAAAGTTCAGTGCGATCAGATATTCCTTTGACCCTGAACGTTGGCAGATCAACTCCTGAACCAGCCAGCCAGACCTGGACCACTCCTGACATTCACCCTGCCATTGCTGCATATCCGTATAGTCCCCACAAGCCAAAACGCAGCCAAGCCATTCTTCCCGAAAGAACAGGCCCGCCTCAGCGGCCTGCGGCAGTTGCAGTTCAGCCCATTTCAAAGCCATGAGGCTGGTTGATCGGTTGCGGCGATAAAAGTCTTTTTCTTCCTGCAGTCCTGACTCCCACAACCCATGTATCAATCCGCTTACATTCATGGATTGATTCTCCATGTCTGCCTGCGCATATGAACAAACACATAACCTGTCTGCAGATCACCTTGGTGATCCTCCCAGGGAGTCAACCAGATGCGAACCACCCGTTCAGGAACAAGCAAAGGCTGATCGGGTGCGGGTACTTGCCACTGCTCTCTTGAAGGAACAGAGGTATCCTTTTTTCCCTTGGCCTCTGCGCCATAACGATCATCAACAAAATCCGCACCCGTATGAGCATAAATCTGTGACAGACTGGAACATTGATGATCCGGCAGGTTGGGGCAACGATAATGGGTCGTACAACCACCGCTGACCAATACGATCAACAGACTACATACCTTGTGGATGCGCATCCTTGCTCTCCTCCTTCATTGAAAATCCTTCCATGAGAAACACTTCAGCTATACGATCCGCTGCAATTTCGATGACCGGAAAAATCTGGTTAGCCTGTTGCAGATAAAAATCAGCAATCTTATTACTGGATGTACTCATGCCTGAGCCAATACCCGCCTGAAAACTACGATTGGGATCGATACTGGTCACAGAACCCAGAGGCGTGCTCTGCATCAGTTGGGATTGCTGGGCGATGCTGGTACCAATGCCCGAAAAAAGTCCTGAAAAAAATGATTTTGCGATCAGAGAGCCTTGTTTGCTAATCACTTTGCCTCGCAATCCAAACGTTGCATCTTCCCCAAGAACATGGCCCTTGATTTTGCGCTCCAGAACATGCCCATCCTTAAAGACGCAACTCAATCGCTCCGTACGGATATAGGCTCGTTCGCTTGCCAGATCGCCGTAGCCGGAACCGGTAATAAAGCATTCCTTGATATTGGCCCTCACTTCATTCGGCAGTTGCATGAACGATTTGACCCGCATCACCAATGGCAGGGCATTCTGGCTGGCCTGGCCCCCTGTTGGTGCGTCAAAGCCAGAAAGCAGAACAACCTTGGCAAACGATCCCGCTGGAATATACTGCCCATCCCAACCATCTCCCTGACCCTGCTTTGGATTATCTCTGGCCGATGTTGCTGAAGGACTCACCTCCCATTCATGTACCAGTTCTGTATGAGCGTCACCCTGCTGAACCGATGGGATTGCTCTCAGTGAATGACCTTGATCATCCAGATGCGGTTGTGGAACATCCTCTCTTGGCATATTTGTCTGGGCTGGCATCACAGTCGGAAGAGGCAACGTTGCCAATGATGCGTCAGGCAAAGCAGCAGGCAGAAGATGCTGTGGAGCACTCTGTTGGGGTGTTGCAAGGGCCGGTTGATGGACATCCTGCATATTCTTCAGCATATCCTCGATCCTGCTTTCACGTTGATCCAGTTGGCTGATGCGCTGCTCACCCTGGCTGAGCCATTGCTGTTCTGGATGAATCGTATCCAGTGGCAAAGAAAAAGGAGGTTTGACCGGAGAGGCATTCGCCCATCGAACTGACTGGTGGGTCGGATCGGATACCTTCAGACCCAATACGATCACAAGAACAACAGTACTTAAAACCAGCATCACAATGATCCATTGTTTCCAACGGGTCTTTTTCTCCGGATTCATGGCTGATCACTCCGGACAATAATCAGTCGTGTTGTTGCAGAAGGCTCAAGGTGCGTGTCCAGAAGCGCAATCGCCCGCGTATTCCTAGACAATTGCTGAAATTGCGCTTCTTTCAGCTCAAGAGGCTTTGCTGTTTCATTCCTGAGCACATAAATCTCACCAATCAGTCCCTGAGCTTCAATGCGTTTAAGAACCTGAACACTGACCTCACGCCAGGGATGCTGAAGGGCAGAATGAACTGATTCTGCATCCGGAGTACCTCGCAGCAAATCAAGAACAACCTGGCGGATTCGATCAATTCTGTTTCCTGCCATCGTCCAAACTTGTTTCTGTATCGCATCCATCGCCATATGTTTGGGTACAAGGATAAGTCCATCACCTTCCTGATCACGAATATTCAGATGCAGAGCAAAGGTACCCGCATGTTCGGTTGCAATATAGAGTTCGGTGGTATGGGTGCCCGCCTGGGGATGAATATAGATATCCCCCTGATCAGCATCCGTTCGTAAGGACAGTGCCTGATCGCTACCATAGACATGACGGATACGGTCACCCCGAACAGCGATGCGGGTCGTATCCTCGGCTGAAACGGTGTACTGGTAACTTCCACCATCTTCAACCTGAAGTTGCTCCTGGGCGTAGACAACACCCGACATAAACATCAAGGCAATTCGGAGATATACTGCTTTCATGGTGTGTGACCTCCCTGTAAATCTGTCTGGAAAGACTGCACATAGATTCGTCCCTCCCGATCACTGAACTGGATCGTGATACGCGCCGGCGTCTCCTGAATAACGTCCTTCTGAATCGTCAGCATCAAAACCGCACGCACCTCAACCTGCATACCCAACACATGAACGGACTGTATAAACAGACTGCTACTGATTTTCTGTTGATGAACACGAGCAACCTGATCTTCTAACTGTTTCTGAAGATCATGGACATAGGCAGGATCCATAAGCGGGAAGACAGCATTCAGTTGACTGGCCAGACTATCAGGGTTATAGGTCAGGATTCGCTCGGCAACATAGACGGCCATATCCTCAAGATAAGCCGGATCGACCTCATTTCTTCCAACCCAGAACTTATGACATATCTCTGTGGGAACCAGAACCACACGATCATGGCCCGCAGATTTCAGGACAACAAGAATCATAACGAGATTGGCACAAGCCAGAATAAGACTTACTCCCAACCAGACATGATTCTGGCGGCGCAACGATTCACGAATCTGCAGAAGACGTTCAACATTCATCGCCCGAGGTACTCCCTTCGACTGGAACTGGCAAGAGAAGAAAGCCAGTAGGAAGATGGGGTGTACCAGTAGAGCCGGTGAATCAGAGCACCCCGACTACCCTGGTGCTTGTGACGCACATAGGAACGTACCAGCAGCCAAGCAATCGGCCCGGCAATCCAGATACTGAACAATGCCGCAATCAATAATGTCCCCAAAAAAATCACAGCCGTGTCGACTTCGACGAAAATGAATAAATGCGGCGCATCAAGCGTGCGCGGAATAACAACGGGTTCATCCATGTCCCAAAACTCCAGAAAAAATATCTCTACAGAGCCATCGAATCGATAGCTCTGAGATGGATCCAGACGATCTGATTTGTATTTAAAGAAACACTAGATGAGCGTGGCACCAAACAAGGCATTGATCAGTGTGGGCGAAAATACCCCAAAGACAGCACCACCCACTCCAAGCAAGGCCATGGTCAGTTTACCGGTCCCCATTGCCCACAACATGCCCAGCATTCCGCCGACAATACAGATACTTCGGCCAACATAGCCTGTGGCCATATTCAGAAACATGGTATAGGCTTGCTGCGCCCAGACATCATTGGTTGTGGCCCAAACGGCAGGCGATGCTGCCATGAGAATAATCCCAAACGTTACCCACTGATTTCCTTTCATTATATAGCTCCTTGATTAACAACATGATCGACAACAAGACGCACAAAACGTTGCTGGAAAGGCCTGTCATGTTTGACATCAAACCCGTTGGCCCAGCGAATATGCTGACGCTCATCGAGAACAGCCATGTTCAATCCTGAAGACAAGCAGGCCAGAACATGGGATATTCTCGCCGCGGCGACATCCTCGTTTACCCAAAGGCTCCCCGACGAGTCGGTCGACACTTCGAGTGAAACCAGCCTGCCCTGCAAAGCATGCAAGCGATCACAATCACCAGGCTGCAACGATGCTGAACCCCGCTCAAAATTGACCTGATAGGTATCAATTTGCGTGATTGCAGCCTTTGGTCTTGACGAAACACGTACATGCAGTGGAGATTGGGACTTACAGGTTCCTGATGGCATATTTCTGCAGAAAACAACTTCAGACGATTGTCCACGTTCGTACAGAGAAAGATCAGCCAACGGCAAAGGCAGCACCTCAGGTGCTTTCTTATGCAGAGTACATCCAGAAAAAAACAGGGCAAAAAGACACAAACAGACTCTATGCAACATCCTGTGCATGACAACAATCCTTTGTTCACTCATCCGTCCTTGGATGGCACCTATGCTACATCACAAATATGACAAATGTAGGTCAATGATTGGAATAATGTAATCTTTTAAAGCCCTTCCTGGCGCAATGCTCTCTCTATCGCAGGACGGGAAGAAAGTCGCTCAACATAGTTCAACAGTTCCGGCCAGTCTCCGAGATTCATACCAACAAATTTGGTCCAGTTCAAAACAGTAAAAAGATAGGGATCTGCGATGGTAAACTGATCACCTAGGAGGTATTGTTGATGCATTTGGCTGGCCAGCCAACTCAGGCGACGCTCGAGGATTCCCTTAACGACCTGACCTGCCTGGGCATCAAAGGCTGGATTGAACAGAGGCCCAAAACTCTTATGCAGTTCAGTGGATATAAAACTTAACCACTCCAGGGTTCGGTAGCGCTCCATACTTCCAACGGCTGCCAGTAACCCGTTTTCAGGAAATTGATCAGCAAGGTATTGAAGCATGGCTGAACCTTCAGTAAGCATCGCTCCTTTGCCGGTATCCAGAACCGGAACGTAGCCTTTTGGGTTGATAGCCAGAAAGTCAGAGCCATCATCCATTTTCTTGGCACGCAGATCGACCTTGACCAAGGTGTAGGCTGCTTGCAGTTCTTCCAAAACAATATGCGGTGCCAATGAACAGGCCCCCGGAGCATAATAAAGATGCATCATGAACAAATCTCCCTTGTGTAAAATGGCAATTGGCATTCCAATCAAGGATAGATTAGCACGAAGGTCTGAAATTTGATTTTTGGCGGATGAACAAGGATTTTTTGGGTTGCGGTAGGGACAGCGGTCGTCGTTGACGTAGTTGCCATGTCATCGTAACAATTTTTGAATCAATACATGAAGGATCCGACCGCGCTTGGTCGGTTCCATAACGCCAAGACCTCAGCCTAAGATAAAGTTCCAGCCCCAATAATAATAGTAACTATTAACATAATTTGAGTAGCTGTCCGTTGTTGGAGCCGGCATACTCGTTTGAATCGTTTGAATCGTTGGATTCCAGTTAACGTCCGTGCTTGGTGGTTGAGCCACTGTATTTGAGCCCGTTGGCGTACTGCTTGCCGTCGGGGTACATGTGCCGGTCGGCGCAGCAATTCCGGCCAAAAAGCTCACGGTATTGTTTCCATTATTAGCGGCCCAAACATCACCCCATGGATCAACAAGAACACTAACGGGTGCAGCACCTGTAGGTAATGGATAGATACGCCGTTCAATCGAAACGGAACCAGTCATGTTGACGGCAAGTTCACTAATTTGATCCGCATCATGTTCTGCAATCCAGACGTTTCCTAAAGCATCCATGCTCATGCCCTGAACACCTTTAAAAATCATTGGCGCATTCGTCGTCGCATCAGTCAATGTAATATCTTGCAATGGTGTCGAGGCAAAACTAATGCGATGCTCAACGCCATCAGATGTAATCATACGAAGATTCTGCTTGGCATCAACAGCGACAGCGGTTGGTATTCCATTTGCTGTGAAGCGATACGAGGGACCTGCTGTGAGTTGGCCTTGAGAGCTTGAAGAAGCAGGCGGCGTATACGTGTATTGTGCAACAGTTAATGTCGTATTTGTACTTGTACTTGTCGTGCCTGCGGGGTAGGTGACCGTATAAATACCTCCTGAAGGATCTGTCGCTACAAGGCCAGGCCCACTTAATGAAATATTAGGATTAAAGAACCCAGAAGTGGGGTGCATGGTTAAGTGATACCCAGCAGAGCCTGTCGTTCCATAAGAATCAAGCGATACAACGCCCCCCAGAGTTGGAGCGCTGGCAAGACTTAACACGATACCGGACGAGGTTGTCATTGTGACCCCATTTGTAGCTGGCTTCAACATGTCCAGTGGGGAATTTGCTCCAGACGAAGGCGCGGCTTCTGCAATCCAGATATATCCTTTATCTCCTAGCGCAAGCTGATTGGGCTGGTTGAAGGACTGTGAACCACCCAGAGTACCGGTGGCAACGCCTACTGTTTGTTGCATGTTTGGATTCAGCTCGGTCACATAACCATTATTCTTGACATCACTACCCACCCAAACATCGCAGGTGCTATCCATAACCATAGAGCGCGGTTGAATCAGTTGTGCAGGTGTAGAAGCTGATGACTTAAAGGTATAGATCAAAGGAGTAGCATTCGAGAGACTAGCTGTTGGTGTGTAGTTTGAATCATTATAGTTAGTAGCTAATTGCGACCATGAGACCTGTGTTGCATTCAAATTCCAATTTAATACAGCAAGGAATATGTCCTGTGCATTTCCACTTGCTTTGAGAATTGGGGCACAGTTGGCCACAGTGGTAAAACAAGAATTGAGAATATTAGCTTGTAAATTCAACGAACCAATGGTGGTTGAATCCGTCATCAAGGCTGGAATCGCCCCCTGAGTATTCACCAATCCCTGAACAGTTTTCATTTGTAACGACGAAGCATTAACGACTCCTGAAGCGTTATAATTCGCAGCAAAGACCTGTGCAAACGCAACCGTACTCAGTTCATTCACCGTTAATGATGAGGGTGGTGGATTAGACGAATCAGCAAAGCCAACCGCAGCAACCATTTGCAGATTTGGATTAGACGCCTGATTCACGCTCCCCTGATACGCCGTTACATAAATTAAGGCATGATCACTCTGGTTGTTATAGTTGAGCTTGAAGGAACCATCTGAAGCTGTCGTTGTTTTTGCCAAGGGCGTTGCCGCACTCGTAGAACTTAAGCCGGAGGCCCAGACTACGACCGTTGCTTGTGAGACTGGCGATGAACCGACCTTAACAAAACCACTTAGGGATGGTTGGGAAGCAACGACTTTCTGACCAGACACACTAAAAGATGAAGAACCTGACAACCAAGTAGCAGAGAAGCCCCCTGAAGAACTGATGGTTCCACTTGCACTCCCCGTGAGACTACTTGAATTAGATGCTGGGGTGAGAGTCAAGTTACCACTCGAATCAACTGATCCCGTAAATGATTGACCGTTTGCTGTTCCAGAAATAGCGCCAGTCTTATCAATAGTCGCTGTCCATTGTCCGGACTGGCTACCACTCCCATATGTTCCTGAATACTGTCCAACATAGGGCGAAGTTGAAGAAATCGACGTTGAAGTTGAAGATGATGTGGAAGAACTACCGGAACCGCCACATGCAGTCAGTAAAACAAGTGCCGTGCTCACCGATAAGGATTTTAAAAGGGAAGACCATTTCATATGAAAGCTCCATAACAATATTGAATGGTCAATATGAATTAATTAACAAAATGGATAATTGACTTATATCAACAAACTACTTTAATGGTGTTTTGTGGTCAAATAGTCAGCAATGGGCTTATAAAGAAATAAGATTTCTGCGAAAACAACGCGCACTGACACGGGACAGTTGCAATCAGACATGTGACATTTAATATACACTAAATGGTCTTGGCCTTATCGTGGCGAGCAATTTGTCTTTTTCAGGTCATAAAAAAAGCCGCCTTTTTAGGGGGGGCTTAAGCAGATTGCTGAGCTTAATTGCTGACTTTTGCTGCCTTGCAGTTTTTTCAAACTCAGAAATTAAGAAAGCCGCCTTTTTAGGGGCGGCTTTTGTATA
>JAJZHM010000029.1 GCA_021804485.1 Pseudomonadota bacterium
CCATATAGGGTCTAAGGAAAGGCAGGGGATTCTCGCAGAGATTTGTTGATTTGTTTCTTGTACGTGCCCATCCCGTACAGTCGGCAACTGAAAGTCCTTTAGTGACCCTGATTCTAGGACAATGAAAGATACCTTCCCATGCCTGAATCTCCAAAAAAATGATCTGAAACAGCAATCAACAGCAAACTTGCCGCTTTAACGTGCAGGTGCTTCCATGACCTTGAACTGCATGCCCGCATGCTCCTGCAGACGTTGACGTAACAGGGATCCCATTGCCGTGGACGGTGTCCAAAAGCCACCCGCCAGTTCTGCATGAGGACGATCAAAAGCCATACATAGCGCTGCCTCTCCGAGCATTTTTCCGGTTGAACCATAACCCGGATCACGATCACCCTCGACTGAGACCCAGAGTGAACGACCACTCTTGGTATGTCCCCGGAACCAGAGTACATAGCCCCCATCTTCCTGCTCCTGCGCTGATGGGCCCTCTCCGGGCTTGGGAACCACAAAGCGCTCCAGTAAACGGCGGGTTGGAGCCAGTGCCGATGCGCTAAAAAATGATAGCAATGCTGCACGGATGGCTGTGGCTTTTACCATCCCAGCCCAATCATCACCGGTGAGCATCACTTCGTCATAGAGAAAACTTTCAGACCAGCATTTCCCCTGCAATGCATGACTGCGTAACACGACCCGGGTATTGATGGCAGACATGACAAAAGGCGCTATCCACTGACCCGTATAGGTATCGCGTTCCACCAGCGCCGAATGTGGCTGACGCGGGCCGACCGGATCCGGACAGAGTGCGTAGGGATTGGCCAGCAGACGACGCAGTTCCGGTTGCTCCCAGGCTTCACGGGCAACATTAAGCATGCTGGCAACCGTACCACCTGAAAATCCACCTTCGATCCGGGCCACCATCAACCGTACCCGGGCACAATATTCCTGCCAGAGATCCTGACATTGCTGCTGAAGATACTGAACCCCCAGATCGGAGGGAATGGAATCAAAACCACAACAGTGGACAATGCGGGCGCCGCTTTGTTTTGCTAAAGGTTCAAACGACAGCATACGCGCAATCCAGGGCACTTCACCGCTGAGATCCAGATAATCCCGGCCTTCACGGGCACAAAGTGCCACAAGACTGGAACCATAAAGGGCATAAGGTCCTACGGTCGAAACAACCACCCGGGTTGATCGTACCATGGCCGCCATGGCCTCTTCATCTTGGGCATCAACCACATGGACCGGCAAGGCCTCGGTACCCAGACCGAGTTCCTCCTGCAATTCTTCAAGCCGCTGGAGGGATCTACCCACAACGGCCCAGCGAAAATCCAAGCCCTCCATCTGCCTCATCCAGAGGTGTCTGCACAGTATACGCCCCACAAAACTGGTGGCACCAAAAACAACAAGATCGTAGGGGGTTGAAGGAAAATTGTGCATGTCCAATCCTCTGCCAGTTAAGGCACTAATGCTAATGGTCTCGTCCTACATGGGTCAATGCCCGTAAACCGTTTCGAAAAAATAGATGCGCATCCTGGGTCTGGTCGCTGGCCAGGACATGCAGGTTCCAATCAAACTCCTGCAGCGCACCTCCCGAACCAAGCACCCGAAGACCCTGCAAATGCTGTTCTATACGTTCCTGCAATCGGCCAGCCTGTTCACTGGAACAGTTGCGCGCCAGAAGTGCCAGATGACTGGGACCGACCCGGGAGACCTGCTCACCATGCCGCAGGGTATTATGAACATGTTCGCCAACGGCAGCGAGCACACGAACTTCATCATGTTCAGGGTGGACCTGGATCGTCATCACAACAAGGGCAAGCGGAACACCCTCACGCACCACCTGGGCACACTCTTGTTCAAGACGCCGATCAAACCAGCGTGAACTGCCAAGGCCGGTTTCAGGATCACGATCAATTCGCTGATACAACTGCCGCAACTGATGCTCATGCCAGCCACTGAGCGCGAGCAGCATAGGTATGGAAAGCAGCATCCATATCTCCGAAAAGGGCCGGTGCAGCCACCAGGACAGTCCAGAACTGACCAAAAACAGGCATGCTATTGCCAGAAGGGTCTTACGCCAGGAATATCGGCTCATGCTGTGGGGTGCTCACCATGGGGCCAGGGAATAAGAACATACGGATCACCCTGATGATGTGCAGCCAGGACTTCTGCAGGATCAAGCCAGGCATCAACCTGTACTCCTAGCACCTTAGAAAGCCGATCCAACACATGCGCCCAAGTGCAGCGATTGGCGTACAGCAGCCCACTTACATCAAGTGTACCGCCCCTGTTCCGGTAGCCCATGAATATACTGCACCCCGGCCCCAGATCAATCGGGCGCAACATGCCCTGCAACACTTCAGGGCGACCGTGAGTAAGCCAGATCCGTGCCCGTTGACAGGATGGGAATACCTGCAAAGGCTCCGGATGCAGAACACCCTCTTCCCATTCATCCCTCGCCTCCCGGAACCGGGCGGGCTCCTGCACATAAACCAGACGTGCCGCAACTCCCCGTTGCTTCAACCGTTCGAAGGCTTTTCGCATTTCCTGCAACTGATAGGCACCCACAGCGACCAGATCCACTTCAGCACCATTCGGATCTTCCAGTACCAATGCCCCCTGAGTGCTCAGCACTTCAGCCTGGAGACGTGTCAGCATCACGGGAATATCCTGTTTTGGAATGACCAGCAGCGCCAGTTTCCCGCGCTCTGCATAAACCGACTGCATCGCCTCGATCGCAGAGTTCGCATCTGCAGGGTAGAGAACCCGAACCTGATCGCTCATTTCACCAAGCAGGGTATCGGTCAGAGTTGGGTCCTGATGCGACTGTTCATTCTTGCCATTCTCCCATGTATGGGAAGTCACAATGATGGGAACACTGTGCCATTGAGCAGAACGTCCCAGTTCTTTCTGATGACGGGCAAAAATGATTTCCTGACGGATGGCACCCAGCATCTTGACAGCAAAGGCTTCATAGCTGACCACCAGATTCAGGCCAGCCTTGTTCGCCAGGGCCGCACAAACCACAGCTTCCTCATTCAGCGCCGTAATCACCTGGCCCAGATAGCCTTCATCATTGCCTTGTTCCGGGTTGGTGACCCGATGCTGCAGGAGGGCAAGTGTCTTGGACATACGGTTTGAACGCAGTTCATCCGGATTGCCCAGCCGAAATCGCAAGCCGGAATTTGCGTGGATCAACGGTACCATCCACTGATCCACGGCAGCCATGGGTGAATGAATGGGTGAATGAATCGGTTCAAGATCCGGACACTGCTGCGGAAATACCAGATCAGCCGGTTGACGTGTAGCCAACCGGTGATCCCTTTCCCGCGCTCGTCCCTGCTGTCCATGCTGATTTAAAGATTCAACAGCAGCGCGAATTATATCCTCCGGTTGCCAGAGCAGACTTAAAGCCTGGTTAAACTGGTTCCGGGCCTCTTCGTTGAGCCATGGAGAATGTGCCAGTGGTGTGCTATGTGCCAGATTGGTTCCTGCATTGAGAAATCCATAGCCCTTCGGGGCTTCCGCCATCAGGTAAGGAAGTTCCTGCAGACCAGCATGCAACTGTTCCTCAGCCTCAAAAAGCGCCACAATAAATGAGGCAGGATCACGCCCATCTACCCAGCGGGGTGAAAATCCATTCAGTTCCAGATGACGTTTGAGCCAATCCACCCCACCGGCCTGCATGATGGCACTGCGCTGATCAATCCGACGACCGTTGGCAATCATGACAGGTACCACCAACCCCGTATCCTCGGCACGCCACCAACGTGGTGCCCAGTCCGCACCCCTCTGCTCTTCAAAGGCCCCATCACTCAGAAAGGCAACAAGTTTTTCACCCGGCAGCGCTGCATGAACATAATGCAGATCGGCAAAGCCAAGGTAGCCGCCTTCCAGCATACCGCCAGCTGTTGAAGGGCTGACATGCGAACCCAGAGGTGATTCGGGA
Organism: Pseudomonadota bacterium; assembly: GCA_021804485.1. Lineage (GTDB taxonomy): Bacteria > Pseudomonadota > Gammaproteobacteria > Pseudomonadales > Moraxellaceae > JAJXWR01. Next base: position 3,953 of record JAJZHM010000029.1, read on the forward strand.
CGACCGTCCGGCCTAACCCGATAGCGGTAAAAGTCCTTGCAAAGCTGCGTTAAACCGGCATCATCAAAACCATAACGGGCAGCGTGTTCAGGATGCATATTGTCAACAAGAACATTCAGGCTGTCGACGGCAGAAACACAGTGGCCCTGCCCCATCATCCAGGCACGCGTCTCAGCGGTCAGCGCATTGAGGGCAAGATAGGCAACATAGGCTGGAACCATATTGAGCGACCCACCGGCATGCCCTTGGGGATCCACCTTGAAATCTCCGAGCGCGAACGGACGGCCATCGAGATGGATATGGCGGGCATAAACCATCTGAACCACCAGCCAGCAACCAGCCTGCATCAGGATATCGGCAGCATTGAACCTGCGATAAACATGTTCAATATCGGGCTGTAGCCCACGCTGAACCAGAATCTCTGCCATGCGCTCCACCCGACGACAGGTATCCGAACTATGCTGAATCAGGCCTTGTCGCTGTTCAAACTGTTCCTTACCACTTTGGACCATATGGCACCCCAGATTACCAAGCCTTTAGGATTGCATCGTTCATGTTGTGACTATAGTCGAGAAGTTACCGTCCTGACACGAAAACAGGCAACTGTAGACAGGTCAACTTCTTAAAGAAGGACTGATATTCCTTGCCACCAAAAATTAAGACTGGCTTCCTGTTTGCAGCGGATCTCGTTGCAATCTTTTAATGCCCCGATCCGTAGTTAGAATAAACCCTGCGGCTGCCCGAGCATACAGCGTGTCGTGAGCACTTTGATGGACAAAGAGATGCCTAAGGTCAGACAAGCGCATCCCGTTGTTTTTGAACACGTGCAGAACTGGAGAAAATGCAATGTTTGCGCCGGACACATTCTCCCCATCTCCATCCCTAAATCCCTGACGGTTCAACTCAACCACCAGAAAAGTGCATCAGCAGATATTATCTATAAGCCAGCTCTTCATGTACCTCGGATCATCTCAAGGTTGGTACAAACACAGAAAGAACTTCCTGTACAAACTGGGCATGCTCCTCTTCGATGCGACCTACAGCCGCAACCTGTGCAGCCTGATGGTATTGAGGATGTTTGGCCATATGTGCCAGTAGTGCAGCAATCTTGGGCAGATCATGCGATTCCTGGCGGTAAAGGGGGGGCAGGGAGAAATCATCATCGCCAAGTGCAGCTCCATCGCAACCAGTCGCAACCAGACACCCCAGTGCCAGTGCTTCCCGAACCATTCGATCCTTACCGGGAAACTTGCCAAAATCTGCCAGAACGCGGGCACGCAGCATGCAGTCATAAACTTCCACCCGACTAATGCCGTGAATGACCACCACATCCAATCCATGAACGGAACGAATGATGCGCTCAAGTTCCACAAGATTGAGCAGCACCTTGCTTCCACCCACTAGAGCAACACACATTGGCCGTTCAATAAGTGGTGGAACGACCCGCTTTGGCACTACGGTGTAATCACTCAGGGGTTGACTTGCCAAGCCGAGAGCTGCGACAAATCGGGCCGCATAAGCTGATTGCACCAAATGAGTGACTGTGGGTTGCCGCAAATGATTGATGTTCATATAGCCCAAGGAAATCAGGGCATTATCCACACTCAACCACCAGACCATACAGGGCATGCCCCGAAAAAGTGGCAGAAGGAAAAGGTACAGTTCAGGTATGACAAAAACCACCTCATCGCCAATATAGCAGTCGCTAAAGGACGGACAATAGTACTGCTGATATTCTGCGACCGGATTAACCCGGGCTTCGGCATGAACATCCACACTTCGAAATTCAACGCCTTGTTCGCGAACCTGAACCAGTTGTTCAACTTCAGACTCATTTAATAACCAGAGTTCCGCTGTAAATCCCAACTGGTTCAAACAGTCCACCAATTGGTGACATGCTTCCGGCCCACCTGAACGCTTGCCATAAGGAGCCAGAACAACAATTCGTGTCATAAATAAAACCTTATGAAAACAATATGTAATAAAAATTATTCAGGGTTGCAACCGACCAAGGCAAAATGCCTCGAAGTCGTCACAGGGTGCCGGGCGATGAAAAACAACCCTGAAATCCACCGCAACCCTTGCCTTTAAGAAAATGATACGGGCTTTCTTCTTCAACGCCTTCTGCCAGAGGGCCAACGTCGACAGGCCTCCTCCAGCACCCACGCTCCGATCGGAGCAATAGAACCAGTTTCCTCCGCAATCGAGAAAAACAGGTCTAGCAGAATCAATCCACGATGGGAATGCCGCCAACGCATAAGCGCCTCAGCACCAAGACCCTGCATGGTCCAATTGAGACTGACTTAGCAGGCCCGGTGTCCGTGCAGAGATTTCTTCCAACTTTTCGAACGTTCACGACAGCTCGACCTGGGGCAATTCCATGAATAATGAATATTTCGAGCATAGTTCAGTTCATCCACACTGTCCAACCTACCCCCTCAACCGGACTAAGACCGATGCTCCAGCAACAACACTCTGTTGCTGTGCAACTAGAACAGCAATTCGGTGATAGGATTCACTTGCAACACACCTGGAGGTACTCATGTTTCCAACCCTGTTTGTTTCACACGGTGCCCCAACCCTGGCACTGGCCCCCGGAGCCGTTGGTCGTGCCTGGCAGGCCCTTGGTGCGTCATTGCCCGAACCCGAGGCAGTTCTGGTTCTTTCAGCACACTGGCAACTGTCCAGGCTCCGGCTGACCTCAGCGCCACAACCTGATACCTTGTATGATTTCTACGGTTTTCCGGAGCCGTTGTACCAGATGCACTACCCTGCTCCAGGGGCACCAGAACTTGCACATGAACTAGCCGAAGACCTCGCTGTAGAAGCTGATCCAGAACGTGGTTTTGATCATGGCGTCTGGATTCCACTTATGCATATTTTCCCACAGGCCAATGTTCCGGTGCTTGCACTCAGTTTGCCTGCCAATCCTGACCCACGACAAAGCTATGCCCTAGGGCAGCAATTACGCCGCTGGCGCTCCCGTCTGCTCATCATTGGTTCAGGCGGCCTGACCCACAACCTGCGACTTTTTGGAATGGCCGACATTGATGCCCCAACCTTCGATGTCACCCATCGGTTTCGTCAATGGATGCACCAGCAACTGCTACAAGGTCACCATCAAAACATGCTGGACTACCAACGTCTTGCTCCGGATGTCGCCATGAATCACCCCAGCAACGAGCATCTGCTGCCGCTTTTTGTCTGTCTCGGCGCCAGCGACCCACAGCCTGCCCAAATCCTTGATCTTGGTGTACAGTACGGCATGCTTGCAATGGATACGGTCGTCTTTTCATGAACCTGAGCGCAGTCTTCAAAGCCATCGTCCTGCTACTTGTCACCAGTTCCTGTTTGGGCTGGGGTCAGGAGGGGCATCGCATCATTGCCCAGATCGCCGAAGATCACCTGAGCCCTGGAGCCCGTCAACAAGCCCTGCGTTTGCTGCAACAGGAACCGAACCTTGAAATGGGACATGAACTGGCTGATGTTGCCAGTTGGGCGGATCAGTGGCGACGAACCCGCGCCGGACATGCCTCTGCTCCCTGGCATTACGATGACCGCGAAGTTTGTACCGATCAGCCTTATCAGTGCGGCGAGCGTGGCTGCCTTCTCAAGGCACTAACTACCCAGCTTGCCTTGCTTGCCAACACCTCTGCGCCCGATACCGAACGTGCCATCGCCCTGAAATGGGTGGTGCATCTAGTCGGCGATCTGCATCAGCCCCTGCATGAGGCCGATGACGAAGATCATGGTGGCAATGCTGTTAAAGTCGTTACGCCTTCAGGTCAGTTTACCTCCCTGCATCGGCTCTGGGATGTCACCCTAGTGCAGGCTGCTGTCGACCATTGGGATACCACCCACCTTGATCCGCTGCGGGCATCACGACCCGACATAGGGCGCTGGATGGATGAAAGCCATCATTGGGCAGTTACCGTCGCTTATGGAGCACTACCTGGATTTCAATGCGGTGGCAAGATACCCAACCAACCCATTATGTTGACCAATCTCTACATGCAGACAGCAACCCGCGTTGTTCAGCAGCAATTGGGGCTTGCCGGGTTGCGCCTCGCCCAGTTGCTGAACCAGACCTTGCACCCATGACCCTTCTCCTGGTCGAAGATGATGATATTCTTGGCTTTGCTTTGCAGAAGGCACTCACCAAGTCCGGCTATACTGTCTTCCATGCTTTGGATGGAAACAGTGCTCGTCAGCTCTGGCAGCAGCAGATGCCAGAACTTGTTCTACTTGATCTTGGACTGCCACATCGGGATGGATTAAGCCTATTAGAGCAGATGCGTCAACAAGAAGGGATGTCCACACCGGTCATCATTCTGACGGCGCGAGATGGCCTTGAGGATCGGGTGTCAGGACTTGATCGTGGAGCTGATGATTATCTGGTCAAGCCCTTTGCCATCGACGAACTTTTGGCCCGTATCCGTGCACTCCTGAGGCGTACTGTTCCGACCAAAGCACGCCTTCAGTTTGCGGCCTTGGTCTGGGATGCCGAAACACGTACCGCTTTTATCCGTGAAGAAATTCTGACGCTCACCCCTCGAGAAGCACTGGTCCTTGAATCCATGCTGACCAGCCCACGCCGGAGCGTCAGCAAGGAACGTCTGATCACGCTGTTTAACTCCTGGGACAGAAATCCGGGTATCAATGCCGTTGAAGTCACCGTATTCAGGCTACGCCGGAAACTTGCGGAACACGGCATCCTCATTGAGACCGTACGTTCTTTCGGTTATGCCCTCAAGGTGCTGGATGACGCAAAGATCCCTTAAAAAATCACTTTTGCTCTGGTTGCTGGTACCCTGGTGTGCCCTGTTGCTGTTTGCCAGCAACAGGGCTTATGAACGCGCAGTTGCCATTGCCGATACTGTTTATGACCGTTCACTCTATGACAGTGTTCTAACACTGGGCATATTGGTTCATGCCGATCAAAAAGGTCTGCACATTGATCTTCCTCCCATTGCACGCCGCATGATCGAAGTTGACCCGATGGATCAGATTTTCTTTGCGGTACGCACTCAGCCAGACGTCCTGCTTTCCGGCGATCGTCACCTCAGGCTTCCTCCCGAACTCCCTCAGAAGGCGATGCAACCGGTTTTCTTTAATGCATTCATGCAAGGAAAACCCATCCGGGTGGCTGCGGCACGCTTAATTTCAGCAGGTCCGAATAACCCACCGGTATGGATCGAGGTCGCCGAAACCCTGAAGAAAAGACGGACAATGGCAGGGGAGATCCTGCAGCAGAGTATCCTGCCGCTGCTACTGTTCTGGATCCTCAGTCTTCTGTTGGTTGTTTATGCAGTGCGCCGAGCCCTTCAGCCATTGCGACAACTGTCCATGCATGTACGCCAGCGTTCTGTTCGTGACTTCAGCCCATTACCTACCCAGGTACCTTCTGAGGTCTTACCACTGACCATGGCGATCAACGACCTGTTGCAACGCCATTCCGAACACCTCTATGCACAGCAGCGATTTATTGCCCATGCTGCCCATCAACTGCGTACCCCGGTCGCCGGACTTCGAACCCTGATCGAAGCTGAACTGATGGATTTTCGTGATCATCCTATTCCCGACTGGCTTAACCAGATGCACCGGGTAACCTTGCGAATGAGCCGATTGGTTCGTCAGCTGCTCAGCCTTAGCCGGGCAGATCCCATCCAAGTAGCGCCCTCAGCCACACCGCGTCATCTAGGCAGCCTGATCCATGAGGCATTAACCACCGTGCGGCAGGCTCTACCCGAACAGCAGCATCGGCTGGATCTGCAACTCGGCCCAGATGATCAGGCAGTTGTTGGCGATCCCGTACTGCTGGTCGAACTGATCAGCAACCTAATTGATAATGCCTTGCGCTACAGTCCAGCTAATTCGATGATTCATATCCGAGTTAATCAAGCCGACAACGTACTCAGCATACTGGACCATGGGCCAGGTGTTCCTGAGGCTGAGCTTGACCAGATTTTTGATCCATTTTTTCGTGGACGGCAGATACAGGGTGAAGGGAGTGGCTTGGGACTGGCCATTGTGCGGGAGATCATACAGTCGCACCAGATGCGTATCAGCGTGGCATCCAGCTATCCACCCCCAGGTCTGTGTCTGGAGGTGGAGTTCAACAAGGCAAAAACTCAGTCGGCTTTGGCGCGTCGCAGCAATTGATCCAGCAAGGCAATCGCCTGTTGGATTTCCTCAGAAGTGATATACAGCGAGGGTGCCAGCGTGATGACATTTTTGTAATAGCCACCCACATCCAGAACCAGACCAACCTTTTCACCCTTCCAGTCCAGATCTCCAGACAAACCGATATGCACCATCCGGTCAAGCAGTTCCCGGTTGGGTGTAAATCCGTCCTCAGTACAGATTTCCGCCCGCAAGGCCAGTCCAAGCCCATCAACATCCCCAATTTCAGGATGGCGCTTCTGCAACTCCTTTAGCCCTTCCAGAAACTCAGCTCCGGCACGTTGCACACGCCCTTCAAAGTCTTCTTCCTGAACAATATTCATCACTTCAAGCCCCAATGCCGTACCGATCGGATTGGATGCAAAGGTGGAATGAGTCGATCCTGGAGGAAATATATCGGGATTAATCATTTCTTCCCTGGCCCACAATCCAGCGAGCGGATTCAAGCCATTGGTGAGAGCTTTGGCAAAAACCAGTACATCCGGTTTGACGCCAAAATGTTCAATCGCCCAGAGTTTTCCAGTACGGTAAAAACCCATTTGGATTTCATCAACCACCATCAGGATGCCATACTGATCAAGAACCTTTTTCAAGCCCTTGAAAAAGTTAGCGGGTGGGACAACATACCCCCCTGTACCCTGAATCGGTTCTACATAAAAGGCAGCATATTCGGCCTGGCCGACCTTGGGATCCCAGACACCGTTGTACTCAGTTTCAAACAGACGGGCAAAATCATGAATACACTTGTCGGCATATTCCTCCGCCGTCATACCCTTGGGACGACGGAAGGGATAAGGAAACGGAATAAAATGGGCACGATCACTGAAGTGACCAAACCGGCGTCGATAGCGATAACTCGAAGTAATGGCTGAGGCGCCCAGGGTTCGTCCATGGTAACCACCTTCAAAGGCAAACATCAGACTTTTGCCACCGGTATAGTTACGCACCAGTTTCAAGGAATCCTCGATCGATTGTGACCCACCCACATTGAAATGTACCCGACCATCCATGCCGAACTTGGCCTTCATGTCTTCAGCAATGCGCTTGGCCAACTGAATCTTGGTTGGATGCAGATACTGACTGGCCACTTGAGGCAACTGATCCAGTTGTCGGCGCACCACATCGTTCAACCGCTGGTTGGCATAACCAAAATTGACAGCGGAGTACCACATCTGCAAATCAAGATAAGGCTTTCCCCAGGCATCGAACAGATAGCTGCCTTCGCAGCGATCAAAAATTTTGGGCGGATTGACATAGTGAACCGTATCGCCAAAGGAGCAGTAACGTGCTTCATCAGCCAGCAACCCGGCCTGCTGGCGGCCAATTTCATCGTGATTCATGTAAATTCCCTGATCTGAATATGCACTAAGCCTATCTGAAAAAGATTCCGGTGTTTTGAGGGTTTTGTGCAGATTTTGTGGAGATGGGACTCAGTAATCGCCGATCCGCTCTTTACCCATCAGAGTAAGTAGCGCATCGATGATGGCGAAAGGCGCTGGCGGGCAACCCGGCACCCAGGCATCAACAGGAATGACTTCGGCCAATCCACGGGTCGTTGCATAACTTCCCGCAAATACCCCCCCATCCCGTGGGCAGTCACCAACCGCCAGAACCCAGCAGGGACGGGGCATTGCCGCAAAGGTTCGTTGTACGGCCACGACCATTGCCTTACTAACCGGTCCGGTCACCATCAGTACATCAGCATGGCGTGGGCTGGCAACAAAATGAATTCCCAGTCCTTCCAGATTGTAATAAGGGTTGTGCAGTGCCCCTATCTCCAGTTCACAGCCATTACAGGAACCTGCATCCACCTGACGAATGGTCAGGGCCCGACCAAAGTGCTTGGCAATCTGAGCATGTGCAGCATCCATGGCATCCCGGATGATGATTCCTCGCGGCTCTACAATCTGTATGAGTTCAATCAACCGGTTCCGGCTCATAGATCATGCCCCGCATAGGCCAGACTGAACGATTTGTTAATCAGCGGAAAGTCAGCAAGGATGTTGTCGAGGACAGCATATTCCAAGGCTGGCCAGTTCTGCCAGGACGGATCGTGCAGACGTGCCCGGCTGATTCGGCCCTGCTGCAGATGCACTACTGCCACCACCTCGCCCCGCCAGGCTTCAACCCAGCCATAGCCACGTCCCTCGGCAGCGACCGTTGCCGGTTCGGTACGTACGGGTCCCTCCGGCAACTGCTCAAGCATCTGCCCAAGCAGAAACAGCGACGAAAACGACTCCGCAAAGCGAATCCGCACCCGTGCCGCCACATCACCTTCCTGCAAAACCTGTCGGGCAGGTTTGAGCTGGCTGTAGGGCTCATAGGCAAGATCACAGCGTACATCCATAGACTGCCCACTGGCACGGCCTACCAAACCACACACACCCAGTTGTCTGGCCCGTTCCGGGCTGAGGATTCCAGTGCCAAGCAGACGATCCTGAAGTCCACCATGATCTTCAAATCGCCCGAACATCGCTTCCAGACGTTGCATGAGCGACTGTCCCTGCTCCAGCCAGCGCTGCTGTAACTCAAGTGACAAATCACAGGCACAGCCCCCTAGGACGACCTGATCCATCATCAGCCGATGGCCACACCATGCATGGTGCTCCCTTAGCCATTCCTCACGCCACCCAGAAAGATCATTCTGAGGCATAACCCAGCCGGCATCCTGGGCCAGCGCACCCAGATCGGACAAATGGGCGGCAATTCGTTCCCGCTCCAACATGATGGCACGCAACCAGCCAGCCCGACTGGAAACTTCCAGGCCGGTAGCCTGTTCAATGGCCATAGCAAAAGCCCAACTGCCGGCAACTGTGGAATCCCCGCAGGCGCGACCAGCCAATCGCAGGGCCTGAGCGGGTGTCTGACCAACCCAAAGCGCTTCCATGCCCCGATGGCAATATCCCAGTCGTTGCTGCAAACGCAAAACTTTTTCGCCGACCACCGAGAAACGGAAATGTCCCGGCTCAATGGTCCCGGCATGGACCGGCCCTACCGGCACTTCATGGACTCCTGCCCCTTCAACTCTGGTAAACAATGGCATAACAGGCATGAATTCAATTGGAGTATTCAGGTCAGCCAGCGGATAAACCTGATCGGACCAGCCATGGTTCAGCCAAGGTCCCTGATCGACAAACTGCTCATCGGTTCGTACAAAACGCAGACCGCTCAGTTCATGAACCGTACGCTGCAACCGGGCTGCAACTGGGTAAAGGTCAGCAATATCCTGAACTTCACACTCACCGGCGGACAATTGCACATCGATCACCAGGAACTTTCCGGCCTGTGCCCAGCAGCTTTCCAGAATCTGCGAGGAATCAACCGAACGGGCCAGCAGGGTGAGCAACCGGTAATCCAGTTTTCGCAGCTTCTGTACCGCAGGGCGCCACGCTGAACTTTCCAGACGCAGCAGTTTCCAAGGTAACAAAGCGTGATTAATGGCAAGCGCATGTTCCAGCATGATTACCCCGAGACCCAGGCTGCTGCATACAACAGCGATTGCCAGAATTGAACAGGCATATACAACCCAATGACCAAGGCAATACCCAGATGCAGCAACATGGGCAGACGCACAGGTCGGTAGCTGAGTTGCTGCAGCCCAGGTAGGGGATCGCCCCAGACCATCTCCTGAACAGGCGTCAGCAGATTAAGCAGAGCCAGCCAAAGGGCAAGCAACAGCAGAGGAAGTAGCCATGGCTGCTCGGCAGCAGCAACACGCAGGATCAGGAATTCACTACGAAAAAGACCAAAGGGTGGTAGACCGGCGATAGCCAGTGTCCCAAGCAGCAGCCCCCAGCCAATTCGACCTGAGGCGTGCATCAGACCACGGATATGCGCCAAGCTCTGGGTTCGGGTCTTCTGCACAGCGTGCCCCACACTGAAAAAAATCGACGATTTAACCAGGGCATGCAGCAGGATATGCAGCAAGGCTGCCGCATGCGCCACAGGATTGTTCAAGCTGATGCCGATACTGATCAGACCCATGTGCTCAATCGAGGAATAGGAAAACAGCCTTTTGACATCCTGTTGAGCCCGCATGCGCAGAACACCCGCCAGCACACTCATCAACCCGAACACCAGGAGCACCATGTCCGGCCAGTGACTGTGCAGGGAACCTTCAGCGAGTGCCTTGAAGCGCAAAAGGGCATAAAAGGCAACGTTAAGCAGCAAACCGGACAGCACAGCCGATATCGGGGTTGGTCCTTCCGCATGGGCACCTGGAAGCCAGCTGTGCCAGGGAACCAGCCCGGACTTGGTGCCCAGTCCTGCCAAGGCAAACACAAAGGCAACCGCCATCAGCATCGGATTGAGGTTCTGCCGGTTAGCCCACAAGATATCAAGCTGCAAGGCATGATTACCAATCAAGCCCTTCTGGGTTGCAGCCAGATCAATAAGAATCACGGCAAACAAAGCCAGCAAGATACCTATCCCCCCCAAAATAAAGTATCGCCAGGCTGCTTCAAAGCTGGCTGGCGTGCGGTACATGGCCACCATCAGCACAGCACTCAGGGTAGCTGCCTCCAGAGCCACCCAAAGCACCCCGAGATGATTGGTCGTCAGACAAAGCAGCATCATCCCAACCAGCACACCATACATGCTGTGAAAAAGGCGCAGACGCAGGTTCGTCAGTCGCCCCCGCTCCCGTTCTACACGCAAATAAGGAACTGCAAACAGGGAAGTTGTCCAGGCAACCAGACAGGTCAGAACGACAAAATACAGATTCAGGGCATCGACCGCGAACCAGCCCCCGGCAAAGAGCCGACGCTGATCCGGTTGAACCTGCCCCAGCAAATGGATAGCCAAAAGCAACTGCAGGAAATAACCCACCACACTGAACCAGTCAAATGAACGGTGTTTGGGTATAGGCAACAGATGCGCCAAGGCAATCAACCACGGCAAGGTCAGAAGGAGAACAAGAGTCACCGCCCTGCCTCCCGTACTCGTTCAATATCGCGCAGGTCGAGAGAATCAAACTGATTGCGCATATGCTGCATGAACATACCAATTATGGCCAGACCAACCAGAACATCCAGCGCCATGCCAAGTTCAAGAATCATGGGCATCCCATAAGCTGAGGCCGTTGCAGCAAACATGATGGCATTTTCCATCGCCAGAAAACCCATGACCTGTGCCAGAGCCTGGGTACGTACCATCATCATGAGTAAAGCCAGCAAGACACAAGCCAGTGCAATACTCAAACCCTGCCCGGCATCTCCCTCGGCCCAAGGACGCAAGGAATGACTGAGGTTAAATGCCAGCAGTACCAGTCCGATACCCATCAACAACCGGGTGGGAACGTTGACCATAAGCTCGCGGTCCCAGCGCAGGTTAAGCTTGTTGATCCATCGCTGCAGTCCCCATGGAATCAAGACAACCTTAAATCCGAAATGGGTCAGGGTCGACCACCATAATTCAGGACGATGCTGACTCCAGGCCAAAATAGCCGAGAGCAGGCATAGGATAAGCCCTTGGGCACGATACAGTTCAACCAGTTGACGCAAGCGACGTTCCACCAAAAAAACAAAGGCCAGCAGCAGCATCAAGGCAGCACCAGCATGGATAAGCTGGACGGATAGCGGCAGCATGCTAGACAACCTCCAGCAGAACATGGACAAACATGCCCAGTACCCCGAAGATAAAGGCCATGCTCAAAAACTCGGGTACCCGGAAAATTCTTAACTTGGCGCTAAAGACTTCAAGTCCGGCCAAAAGTGCCCCAATCAACATGCACTTGAACAGCAGAACCGGCAAGGCCAGAACTGTACCCTCTAAACTGACAGCGCCCGACTCCATCCCCCAAGGCAAGAACAGGGCAATACCAATACCGGTGTACAGCAGCAGTCTGACCGATTGCCCCCACTCCAGCAAGGCCAGATAGCGTCCCGAGTACTCAAGCAGCATGGCCTCATGGATCATGGTTAGTTCCAGATGGGTAGTCGGATTATCCACGGGAATTCGACCGTTCTCTGCCAGAAACACCATGGTATAGGCCACAGCAGCGAAGGCCAGACTGGGGTTGAGCGCCAAGGGACGATCCAGCATGGACTGGGCCATATGTGCCAAAGTCGTCGATTGGGTCATCAGCACCAGCGTAAAAAGAACGGACAACAAAGCCGGCTCAGCCAGAAAAGCCATAAGCATTTCACGCCGGGCACCCAGACTGGCAAAGGCAGTACCTGTGTCCATGGCACCTAGGGCAAGCAGAACTCTTGCCAGCGCCAAAGTGCCTACCAGGGCAATCACATCGGCACTAGCCGACCAAGGCAGTCCGGTTCCAAACAGTGGCACCTGGGAAAGAGCTACGGCCAGGCAGGCAAAAACAAGATAGGGCACCCAAACAAACAACTGCGTTGTTCCCTGCGGAATTACCGCTTCCTTGCGCACAAGCTTGATCAAGGTCCAGTATGGCAACCACAAGGAAGCCGCTTGACGCCTCTGCCAGTGAGCCCGACAGACATTGATCCAGCCTGAATACAGCGGAGCTAGCAGAAGGGCTAGGAAAAAATCAAGAATCGCCATCATGCCCAGCCACCAAGAAAGACCGTTAGCAGCATTGCCACCAGACTGAGCAGAACCCAGAGAATGGAGCAACGCAGATCGCCTTCCAGAAACTGACTAGCCTTGACAACAGCCGCATACAAACGACGTAGCGGCTGATAAAGACGTGTATCGGTGTAGTCCCGCACCGTTATGGCATAGCGAGGTTCCCGATCTTGCGGGGCAGGTACATGCAGATCCACCTCCATAAAGGGTGAAAAAATCTGCCGGATAGGTTGTCCAAATCCTTCCGCAGTATCCTGCATACGCTGATCCAGCCCCCCAAAACCACAATCCCAGGCAGGAGCCTGGCGAGAACGTAACCGAAAGAATGGACGCAGCACGAACAGACTCAGCAGGACGATGCTGAGCAACATAAGCAACAGCGTTGCTGGGGCATAACTGGCCCGGTTCAATCCCATAGGAGTCAGCACACCCATGACCGGTTCTGCTCCAGACAAGACAGGCTGGGCCAGCAGATGGGTTGCCAAATCATGAAGAAGTGGCCAGATCCAGGTGGGCAACAGGCCGAGCAACAAACAGATGATGGCCAGAGCGGACATCGCCAGTCGCTCGCTTCGACCCGATTCGTGCGCTTGCAGCAGGCTTATTTCTCGCGGCTGACCCAGAAAAACAATGCCATAAAATTTCACCATCGTGTAGGCCGCCAGAGCGGCGATCAGGGCGACCAAGGCACCACAGAGTGGTAACACCATATGCAGCAGCGGACTTCCAAGGGGAGGTGTCAGAATCAACGCCTGAAGTATGATCCATTCAGCCACAAAACCTGCAAAAAAAGGAATGCCGGCAGCACTCAACACCCCAATGAGCGAGACCCAGCCAGTCCAGGGCATCAACTTGAGCAGCCCACCAAGATAGCCAAGGTTACGGCGCCCGGTTGCATGCAATACCGTACCAGTTGCCAAAAATAAGAGGCTTTTAAACACAGCATGCGCCAGAACCTGAAATAGCACTGCGGCCAGCAGCATCACCGCCCAGACTGTCTGACCAAAACTCCGGAACAACACCACCAGTCCAATGGCCAGCATGATCAGACCCATATGTTCCATGGAAGAATAGGCGAGCAAGCGTTTCATGTCCGTCTGAACTGCGGCATGGATAACCGCAAATAGCCCAGTTACAAGACCAGCCACGATCAGTGCGCTCGCAACCATCAGACCTGGATGCGCCAGAAGGGCCCAACGCATCACCACGTAGACAGCCATTTTCAACATGACACCACTCATCAGCGCCGACACCGGAGATGGAGCTGCCGGATGTGCCTCGGGCAACCAAGTATGCAGTGGAACTACACCCATTTTCATCAAGCCACCCAGCAGTGCCAACGCACTAGCCGTAGCAAACATGGGAATCAGTGTCGTAACGGGCTGATCCCAAGGTAATACCTCACCCTGCCCGGGCAGGAGAAAAAAACCGGCCAGCAAGGCGTAGCCACCCGCCTGGGACATAAGAATATAAAGAAGACCTGCCGCACGAGTGGTCGCCTGTCGGTAATTACTGACAACCAGCAGATAGGAAGTGACGGCCATACCTTCCCAAGCCAGCATAAGGAGATAGGCACTGTCAGCCAGCACCACCAGCATCATACTGATCAAAAACAAGTGGTACCACAACCCCAGCAAACCCGCAGGCGTCGCTTCCCGTTCACGAAAATAGCTGGCTGAATAGGCTGAGACGGCAGTCACCACCAGCCCCAGTAATAACACAAACCAGCATGCCAGAGGATCCAGACGCAGACGCCATAACCCAGAGCCCAGAACCATCTGGCTATACGGCTCAGCAACGAACACATGAACAATCGAAAGCACAAGAATCAAGCCTAAAGCAGCACTCGATGGAAAAATCCAACGACAGACCCAGTCCGTATGGTTCCAGGCCATTGCAGAAATACAGCCGAGCAGAAACCAACCAGTCAAAACCGTCAGAACAAGCGAGTCTGTAGCAATCTGTATCCCAGATATGAACATGACATCATCATTTAATGTGTATAATATGATAATATCATGATCATGCATCAGCGAAAAGACGTATCTTTCAACCCGGCGGAGAACGTTCGGCATGGAACAGAAGACAGCCCGACTGACGGTTCTGATCGACCCCAGCAAAAAGCAGACTTTTGAAGCATTATGTGCACGACAGGACCGCACTCCATCTCAGGTTGTGCGGCAACTGATTCGGGAGTATCTGCAGAAACACGGCGTGGACTATGCTAACAACCCTTCCCGGCTTGCTGATGTCCCTATGGCCTCTAAAGAACCGGACGAATAATCCGGTTCATACCATCGATGCTGCAGCGTCTGCTTGATCGCCATTTGGACATACTCATAGCCCCCATCGGCAACAGACCAAGGCCGCAACGTACCAGCTTGACTTCGAACCCATGCCTTGAGTTCCCCATCAGAATCAAAAGCCAAGGTCGCTGGAGCTCCCTTCGCCACCAGCTGCAGATTGGCCCATATTGCCATACAGACCAGTTCACGAGACATGATCACCTCACTCATGACACATCAGAGCCATTTTGCGCCCACCCCCTTTTCCCACAATGATCCAGATCATGTTCCGCGCCATTCATGAAACACGATGCACTTTGGTAACACAACTGTTACCAAAGTGCACATCCTGTTTTCCGGAACCCGCACGGACATACCTAAAAACTCACAGAGACACCACCAAAAACAGACCCAACAGGTCACCCAAACACACGGTTGCGGACAAAATCAGGCACTGGCATACACTTGGCATTTTCCATGCTTGAAAATGACCCAATCGGACTACAACACGTGTCTGAGCACTACAAATACACAAGACGTGATAACAAAAACACAAGGACAAATCATGAAACGCATTCTTGCCAGCCTGATGCTGTTGTTGAGCATGATCCCAAACTGGGCAGACACCTACGCCCAAACCCGTTACCCGATCGTACTGGTTCCCGGCGTGCTTGGCTTCCAGCAGGTATTTGGAATCGACTACTTTTATGGAATTACCAGTGACTTAAGTAGTCATGGAGCCAACGTCTTCGCTACTTCGGCTTCTGCATTAAACGACTCAGTTGCCCGTGGCGAAGAACTGCTCACCCAAGTGCAGACCATTCTGGCCATCACCGGCTCCCAGAAAGTGAATCTGATCGGCCACAGCCACGGAGGTGTTGCAGCCCGCTACGTCGCCGCAGTCATTCCTGGTCAGGTCGCCTCCGTGACCACCATTGGCAGCCCGAACGCTGGAACCCCTGTCGCTGATGCTCTGCTCGGCATTGCCAGCATCCCGGGTGTAGGCAGCCTCGGCGTCTCCATCGCCAACGCCTTCAGCACGCTGCTTGATGGTTTTGCGGGTACTTCCTACGGCGAAAGCGCCGTCGCCGAAATGGAAGCAATGAGTACTGCCGGTGCAGCCGCTTTCAACGCCCAATTTCCTCAAGGACTTCCCAGTACATCCTGCGGTCAGGGCCCGGCCTACGCCAATGGCCAGCGTTTCTACTCCTGGGGTGGCACATCGGTCTTTACCAACGCCTTTGACCCTGTTGATTACCTGTTCACCGTCACCAGCCTTGCCTTTCAGGGTGGTGCTAACGACGGCTTGACTGGACAGTGCAGCAGCCACTTTGGTGTGGTCCTGCGTGACGACTACCCATGGAACCATGGCGACGAAATCAACCAGTTTCTCGGACTGCGTGGATGGTTTACTCCTGACCCCGTTGCGGTTTTTCGCGACCACGCGAACCGCCTGAAAAACGCTGGTCTTTAAAAGCCAATACCCCCTAGGCTTCCCGGAGGTTCATGCCTCCGGGTTTTTTGCCGCGTCTTTTTCAGTAATCTCAACTAGGGTTGAATGAGGTCCGCACTCGACTGCTTGATCTCTCTTGCTATCACTTTGCCGCCTTACGCCGACAGTTTCAGTCTTCCCTCTCGGTTTGAACTACCCTATTGGGCAGGTTACTCGCTTCAAATACCGATAGCCTTTTTTACTGCCACCGCACAGTCTCAAGGATAGAAACGGTTATAATTTACTGGATTTGCCGATCCAAGGCAAAACCCAACATGTTTCCGCGTGATCACTGAGAGAGCTTACTGAATGTCCCGACGTATTCTGGTTACCAGTGCCCTACCCTACGCCAATGGCTCTATTCATCTAGGCCATCTGGTGGAATACATTCAAACGGATATCTGGGTTCGCTTCCAACGTGCCCAGGGGCATGAGGTCTATTATGTATGTGCTGATGATGCTCATGGCACTGCCATCATGCTCAAGGCCGAAGACCGCGGCATCACCCCTGAGGCACTGATTGCTGAAGTATCAGCCGAGCATCAGCGTGATTTCGCTGACTTCCACATTGCCTTTGATCAATACCACTCGACCCATTCACCGGAAAACCGCCATTACGCTGAACTTATTTACCAACGCAATCGCGATCGTGGCCACATCGAGACTGCCTTGGTACGCCAGTTCTTTGACCCCGAACGCCGTCTTTTTCTGGCTGACCGGTTCATTAAGGGCGAATGCCCCACCTGTCACGCCAAAGACCAGTACGGTGATTCCTGTGAACATTGTGGTGCTACCTATAGCCCAACAGATCTTATTGAACCCTATTCAACAATTAGCGGCGCAGTACCTGTGCTACGCGATAGCGATCACTACTTTTTCCGACTGCCTGATTTTCGTGCCTTGCTGGAAACATGGACGCGCAGCGGTCATCTGCAGCAGGAAGTCAGCAACAAGCTCGACGAATGGTTTGAAGCGGGCCTCAATCCCTGGGACATTTCCCGTGATGCGCCCTATTTCGGCTTTGCCATTCCAGAAACAACCGATAAATACTTTTATGTCTGGCTTGATGCACCGATTGGCTACATGGCCAGCTTTGATGCCTTGTGTCAACGTACCGGCCTGAATTTTTCGGACTGGTGGTCGCCGCAAAGTCGTTGTGAACTCTACCACTTTATCGGCAAGGACATTGTCTATTTCCATGCCCTGTTCTGGCCTGCCATGCTGCATGGTGCTGATTTCCGCTTGCCTACCGGCGTATTTGCTCATGGTTTCCTGACAGTCGATGGCGTCAAAATGTCTAAATCACGCGGAACTTTCATCAAGGCACGCACCTACCTTGATCATCTTGATCCAGAAGCCTTGCGCTACTATTTTGCTGCCAAACTGAGTGACCGGGTTGAGGATATCGACCTCAACCTCAAAGACTTCATTGCCCGAGTCAACAGTGACCTGGTCGGAAAAATTGTCAACATCGCCAGTCGCTGTGCCGGATTCCTACTTAAGGGATTTAACAATCAGATGAAGGCCGTGCAACACCCACTCATCAAAGCCTTGATCGATGCTGGCACTGCCATTGCCGACAGTTTTGAGGAACGCCAGTTTTCAAGAGCAATCCGCGACATCATGGCACTGGCGGATCGGGTCAACCAGTGGCTGGATCAGGAAAAACCTTGGTCTCTCGCCAAAACAGACCCCAACAACCCACACATCCAGGAAGTCTGCAGCATCAGCCTTGAGTGTTTCCGACAGTTGATCACCTATCTGGCGCCGGTCGTTCCACAGCTAGCCCGAGCCTCCGCCGATTTTCTGAATATTCAGGATCTTTCCTGGGATGCCCGGCTTACTCCTCTGGGAGACCATAAGCTGAACCCATTCAAGCCTTTGTTCCAGCGCATCGAGCAGAAACAGGTTGATGCCATCATCGACGCTTCTCGTGACAACCTGATCGCCACCGCAGAGCCTGCCGCAGTTCAAAGCAATGCAGCACCCGTCGATACGATTCAGAATCAGATTGATATTGACACCTTCCGCAAACTGGACCTGAGGGTTGCAACCATTACAACTGCTGAGAAGGTACAGGGCGCTGACAAGTTGCTTAGACTGATAGTTGACTTGGGAGAAGACACACCCCGGCAGATCTTTGCCGGGATTCGTCAGGCCTACGAAAATCCGGAAGTATTGGTGGGTACATCCGTGGTGGTCGTAGCTAATCTGGCCCCACGAACCATGTCATTCGGTGTCAGCGAGGGCATGATTCTTGCCGCCGGACCTGGTGGTAAGGATATCTTCCTGATCCACCCAGACGTCGGAGCTAAGCCAGGAATGAAAGTACAGTAACTCAGGCTGTTTGACTGATCAGCATGCCAGGTCCCATGGATCCGGTTTGCTGACTGTTCATCTGTTGCTGTAAATTTTGTAAAAAGGACAGCAGGGTCGGACTTGAGGCGCTCCCACTTGAGCCCAGTGACTGCGAGAGATTCTGAAAACTGGCATTGAGGCCACTCAAATCAACACCCGCTGAAGTTAATGGTGAAACCGTACCGGCCTGCTGCACCAGCTGATTCATCTGTGTCTGCGAAGAACCATAGCCGCTGCTTCCCTGTTGGCCAATACTTTGCAATGTTGCTAACAGCGACTGCATGAACCCGGCGACGGCCTGCATGGGGCTGCCTGAGGACTGTGCATTTCCCGTTGCCCCTGAACCTGAGCCATCAGCATCCCCATCCTGGGAACCCGAACTTCCGGTCAACGCCGATGTATTCAGGCCCGATTGACTGAGTGCCTTCAGTATATCAGTCATGAAGGCACCACCACCTTGGTGCCGATGCGTTGGACTGACTGACAAACCGCTTCCTGAAGACTGTGGCACGGAGGATTGAGCTCCCCTCAACCGCCCCAGCTGTGCCAAAGGATTGGAAAAAATTCCATAAAGATTTGTGCCGATACTGGTCATGACAGAACGCTCCGCTCTCCGTAAACCATCTACATCTAGCACAAAACGTACCAAAGTAAAAAATAATTATTTTTATTTAAAATCAATATATTGACTTAAGCTTTAGCTCATGGAAGCAAAACAACGGCATATAATTTCCGCCAATACCTACTGTATCTTGCCGATAATCAGATAACCCGATCGCTCCATATGTGATCATGAATGAAAGATCGTATCCAGACTCTCCGCGTCAAGAACCCGATCCAGCCAAGCCTCAATCTGATCTGCTGTTGCACGGGAAATCATTTCCAGAACCGATGCCGGGACGTCACCAAAGCGTTATTTTGCCAAAAGCCGCTGCAAGGCTAAGGCTTCTCCCTTTTGTAGCCCCTTTTGTAGCCCTTTCTGCAAACCCTGCTCCAATCCTTGCTCAATACCCTTCTTAATACCCTCCTGCAAACTCTCTTGCCTTACTTTGGCTTCGCGCTTTTGAACCCAAGCCTCCCAATGATCAGTCATCATCATCTTTATCTCCTGCAAACTGGCCTCTTTCTGAAAATCCTGAACCATCTCTGGCCAATTTCTCAGCATCGCCCGTACCCATGCAGCAATGCTGCTCTGCAACTCCGGTCGATCCTCTAGCCATTCATTAAGCCTGTCCAGAACCTCAGACATCGACTCAGGATAATGCCCCAAACGAAAATCGCCGCAACCAGGTTGCGCTGCGACGCCAACTGTTCATCCGTATGCGTCTGCTCATCAATTAAAAAATAACACGCCCGTAGTTTGAACTGCTCAATAAACCCCGGAATAGCCAAAATCAGATCAGCAACATCGGTACAGACCGTCCACGTCTGGGTACCATTGTACAAAACAATCGGCAAAATTGGCGGCAAAGTCCCGGGGCTTACTTTCTTTTTCAGAAATTGTGTTTTTAAATTCTTGTATCATATAGTCTTTGTTCCAAAATACAGGCGCGAGGTGTTCACTGCCGACATGCTGGATAGGCTGGATAGGCTGGATAGGCTGGATGTAGTCTACAGGGAAACCTGCAAACAAATGGGAGGGCGAACACTTCTGGTCGCCCTCCCATTGCACTATAACCTGTGGAGATGCGCCGCTCG
>JAJZHM010000124.1 GCA_021804485.1 Pseudomonadota bacterium
AATTGGGACTCGCCTACGAAAAGACCGGTAATTACGCTGCTGCAGCAGAACAGTATGTTGCCATCGCCACAGATGCACACCTGAATAATCCAGAACTGGCCCGGGAGTCCGTGCAGCATGCTGCCAGCCTGTTCAACAAAACACACCTCCCGGATCGTGCTGCTGACCTCTATCGGCAGTATGTTCAACAGTTCCCCCACCCTGCCAACGATCTGTCCGAAGCAGAAAACCATTTGCTCGATTATTACTCAGGGCTTGATGACCAGGATCAAGTGAATCACTGGTTACAGGCACTGGTGGACACTGATGCCCAGGCTGGCCTTGAGCGCACTGATCGAACACGCTATTTGGCTGCCATGGCGGCCTTTCGGCTGGCCCAGCCTGATTTTGATGCATTCAAGGCCGTTCAGCTCACCCAGCCATTAACCGATACGCTGGCGGCCAAAAAGACAGCAATGCGCAAGGTGCTTAACGACTACAACCGTATTCTTGCCTATGGTGCCGGGGAATATTCAGCAGCTGCCACCTATCAGATTGCCACCACTTATCATCTCCTTGCCCAGGCTTTACTCAAGAGTGATCGTCCGGCAGGTCTGGCAGGTCTGGAACTTGAACAATACAACATACTGCTCGAGGAGCAGGCAGATCCCTTTGATGACAAAGCTATTCATCTGCTGGTCGGCAACACGGAACTGGTCAAGCAGGGGCTTTATGACTCTTGGGTGCGTCTCAGTTTTGCCGAACTCGCCGAACTCTCTCCGGGTCGTTATGACCGGCACGAGCAGCTTGAATCTGTTGTTCCATCCGTATTCTGAGGCTGAAACACCATGAAGTTTTCAAACCGCACATTCCAAACCCCAGTTTTCTGGACCTTAGCCCTACTGACGGTGCTCCTGGCTAGCTGCAGCAGCATAAAGCCCTCAGCCCAAAACGCCCAGCAATCTGCTGATGCCAAAAGTGCCTCAGCCCAGACACTGCTTGATCAACTCAAAAAGAGGATGGAACACCCTCACACAGCTCCGATCAAAACTCCTGAGGTAAAACAAGCTGTTAGTATCAGTCGTCATGATCCAACCGTTCCTCCGGGTCCAGCGCTGCTGCAGGCAATCAATCCAGCCAGCGGCGTCAATGGCGACAGTAATACGCGCTATCTGTTCATCAGTACCGCAGATACTGCCAAGAAACTAGGCACACCGGTCGTTGCACCAGCTTTCACCGATGCCTACGACAAGGCGCTGGATCTGATCCGACAAGGAAAAGATGATCAGGCGCTGCAAAAACTGCAGAATCTGGCGATGCATAACCCCTTGTACTCTGGACCGGTCCTCAACGAAGGCCTTATTTATCTGAAACTGGGGAAGTACGGCAGCGCCTTGAAGACTCTCGAAGCAGCCGTCAGCATCAATCCTCTGAATCCCTATGCATGGAATGCGCTTGGCACAGCTCTGCGCTACAACGGCCAGTTCAATGAGGCCAAACAGGCCTACGAACATGCAATCAACCTTGATGGACAATATGCTCGGGCACACTTCAACCTTGCTGTACTGGCTGAGCTGTATCTTCAGGATTTGCCGCTTGCACTCAAACAATACCAGATGTACCAATCCTTGCAGACGACTCCCGATCCGGTTGTGAATCGCTGGATGACCGATCTTTCCCGTCGCACGGGCGTCCACATCAGTCCTGCACCCCAAACTGGAGGCCACTCATGATCCCTATTGTCCGGCGAAGCCTGGCCATAAGCCTACTCTCGGTCTACTCATGCTCTGTTTGCTATGTGGCTGCTGAACCCGGCGACAAAACCACAAAGAGCAACACCCCGGATCAGGACCATGTTACAACCATCGTGGGCGATCGTGAGGCTCCTGCCGTCTCCAATGTATTGCCCTGGAGAAATATGGGTGAATCCCGGTTAAGCAAAACAGTCATTGATGCATCAGTATTGCATGGAACCCTGGATCCTCTTGATCCGGATACCCTGCAGCGGGAAATTCAGTTCCATGAGGCCATGAGCACACAGGAACCCGCACAGAAACCATAACCACTTTTCTATGCAAACATCGCGATACTGCCGGAAATCTGCCACAATATTAGTTAGTTTTTTTACAACCCGTTTTTATTTAAGGAGCAATCAGGTATGGGTATCATAACGGGCATGATCAAGTTCATTCAGGCTGGTGAAGTCTGGGTCTATCCAATTCTGATCATGATGATCGTAGGTCTGGGCATTTGCCTTGAACGCTGGATTTTTCTGCAAAATGTGACACGAACCAGTGCGCGTATCTGGGAGAGCATTCACCCACTGCTAAATCAGGGTCAGTTAAAGAAAGCTCTCGATATCGTGCGGCAGTCCGAAACGCCTATTGCCCGTATCATGACCCATGGCATTAACCGCTCCTTTACGGCGCGCAATCACGAAGATGTAGAGTTGGCTCTTGAAGAAGGACTGATGGAAGCCTTACCTCGGATTGAAAAACGAACCAATTATATTTCGACGATTGCTAACGTTTCGACCCTGCTTGGACTGCTCGGTACCATTATGGGCCTCATTGATGCTTTCGCGGCCGTCGCTAGTGCAGATCCTGCCCAGAAAGCCGATTTATTATCCCGTTCTGTTTCAGTAGCCATGAACACCACCGCCCTAGGCCTGATTTCGGCGATTCCACTGATGCTGTTTTATTCTTACCTGCAATCCAAAACCAACGAGGTCATCGAAAGCCTAGAGATGGCTAATGTCAAGTTTATGAACATCCTGCGTTCCCTGGCCCAGAAACAGGCTGAATGAGGTCGGCATGCGCCTACGTCACCGTGACACCGAATTTGAATTGGACCTCACCACCTTCATTAACCTGATGGTGGTACTCTTGTCCTTCCTCTTGATCAGTTCCGTCGTTCGGGAGGTTTCTGTTCTGCAGGTCAACCTGCCCGGAAAAGGCAGTTCTGCAAGCTCTGCGCCCGCCAAAAAACCGCTGATTCTGGAAGTCATGATCTACTCTCACCACCTTCTTATTGCAGACCGGCAAAGTGGTCCGCTCAAGGATATTGCCGATGTACAAGGGCAACACGACTTTGTGGCACTGAACGCCTACCTGCAGAAAATCAAGTCACAGTACCCAGCTATTACAGAAGCAACCGTGTTGTCACAACCGACAACACGCTACGATGACCTGGTTCATACCATGGATGCCGTGCGCTACTTCAGCCAGGATGTCGGCAGCAACACCATACACAGTGCACTGTTTCCGGACATAGCCCTTGGAGACGCCCCGACCGACCCCATATCCGGCCCAGGAGGTTCTCATGCACCATAGGGATCCCCGTCAGTTACGCCTGCTGAGAAGACACAAGCGCAACAAGCCGGCCAGCATCATGTTGACCTCCATGATTGATATTTTTACAGTGCTTGTTTTTTTTCTGATCGTGAACTCACAGAATCAGATCCGCTTGCCCAACAACCAGACGATGCAGGTACCCCACTCCTCTGCCCAGGATGCGCCGAAGGAGACCCTGACGATTCAGATTTCTCCAACGGATGTGTTTGTTGATACGGTCCATATTGACTCGGTGGCACAGATCCTCAAGAACGACCAGTCCCTTGGACATATACCGGCTCTGGCACACGAACTTCAGTATCGCAGTCAGCGGCAACGTAGCCAGCACCAACCGGATCGGGTTCATGACATTTATATTTTGGCTGACCGGCATATCAACTACCAGCTGTTGCGCATGATCATGGTGACCTGCTCTGAAAGTGACTTCAACCATATCTCATTTGCCGTAGAACGACTGAAAACCGGGGGCAAATCATGAAAGCAGAAAATTTGCCTGACTGGGGTCCCGAACTTCCCTGGACGCCTTTAGCTCATGACGAACAAAGATTCCGTCGCATTTTCCTGAGTAGTCTTGGCTTGGCTACCATGCTCTGTGTGGTCATTCCACATATCCCCGTACCCCATTTGTCCCGCCAGCAGCGCGACCTGCAAGCCGACAACAGTCAAATTATTGCCTTAGCCGTTACAACGCACTTCGAACTCCCTCAGGAAGTTTTGGCTCCACCAAAACCAGCTAAAACAGAGGCTCAAAAAGTCCAGCCACAACACCCCAAGCCAAGTACAGAAGCACCCAAAAATCAGTCGCAAACCAGCACGGCACATCAGGAACGGCATGAAGCCGAACCCACGGAACAGAGGCAATCCACTGAAAACCGGGCAACCAGCCAGATCGCTGTCGATCAAGCCCGAGCAAAGGCCCAGGCCATCATGAAGGCCCAGGGTTTTGATCAACTCGCATCACTGCGCGAGATGATGGATTCCGGAGCTCCATCCCACGCCAACGAACTGAATATGAGCGGCAGTCAGGAGCAGGATTCAGGGAGCGATCGAGCTCTGATCACTTCGGCCCGTACCGGTAGCGGTGGTCTGGTGGCCGTTGGCGTAGCAGGTCATTTCAGTTCAGGATTTGGCAGTGGTAAAGCCGGTTCCCGACAAGGTCAAAGCATCCACGCGGTTGCCGGTTCTGCCCAGGAACAGGGTGTCCACAGCGGCTTGACATCTCATGCAGCCGGCACTGATCAGCAACAGCGCACCGGTGGTGATATTGCACGTATTTTTGATCGTTTCAACGGGGCACTGCAGGCACTTTATCAACGGGCCCTGCGCGACAACCCAGCACTGCAGGGAAGTGTCACCCTGAAACTCAGCGTTGCTGCTGATGGCACAGTCACCGACTGCAGTGTTGTTTCCAGTCAGCTGAATGATCCTGAACTTGAGCAGAAAATCGTTTTGCGCGTCAAGCTGTTCCACTTTGACCCCGTCAGTGGTGGCGTCTGGGCTGGCAAACACACCATTAACTTCCTGCCCCCATCGTGAGGATCGTTCCTGATCTGACGGCGGACAGTCATGGGAGCAGGATGTGAAGGCAACTGACTCAGAACTCAGTGCCATCGTGCGCCTCACTCTTCCCATGTGGCTCACACAATTGCTGCAAATGGGTCATGGGCTTGTTGACACGATCATGGCAGGACACCTTGGCACAGAAGCCATGGCTGTAGTCGCCATAGGTTCCGGACTTTGGCTTCCTATCCTGCTGTTCGTACAGGGTGTGCTGCTGGCGGCCATGCCACTAAGTGCCCATGCCCGTGGCCGCAACGACTGGATACAGGTCTCAGCCATCGTCAGACATGGCTTGTTCGTGGCCCTGATGCTGGCTGTGCTGACTGCACTGTTGCTTACCCACCTGCACTATGTTTTCAGACTGGTTCACGTGCAGGGTTCCATGGCAATCGCCGTGAACAACTACCTGCACGGCCTGATGTTTGGCGCTCCCGGGATAGCCTGCTTCATTGCACTACGCATCTATAGCGAGTCATTGGGCCAGGTCGTTCCTGTAACCGTCATCAGCCTGATGACCCTCTTGTTGAATATCCCTCTCAATTACCTGTTCATGTATGGAGGCTATGGCATTCCCGCATTTGGAGGCCCCGGATGCGGCTATGCCACAGCCTGTGTCTACTGGCTGGCATTCTTGAGTCTGCTGCTCTGGATCTCCAGGGTGCGTTCCTATGAACATGCCCGTTGGTACTCTGGAACCCGAAAAATCAGCACTGCCCTGCTGCATCGCTTTTTAATGATGGGACTGCCCATCGGGGCCGCACTTTTTTTCGAAGTTTCAGCGTTCGCACTCATTGCAGTCATTCTTGCCCCTCTCGGTGCCATAGCGGTCGCAGGTCATCAGGTTGCGCTCAGTATTGCCTCATTCCTGTTCATGCTGCCTCTAGCCCTCAGCAATGCACTTACCCTGCGAACCGGTCATGTGCTTGGTGCTGGGGACCGGCAAGGTTTAGACAAACTCATGCTGATGAGTGTGCCTGTCGTCTTGGGGGTATCCATCTTTAATGCCTTTCTGGTTCTGGGTTTTCACAAGGAACTCCCCAACGTCTACACAATAGACGTCAATGTGCGTGCTCTAGCGGCGCATCTTCTCCTTTACACGGCTGCATTTCAGGTTTTTGATGGTATTCAGGTTTGCATAACCGGTATCTTGCGTGGCCTGCATGACACACGAGGACCTTTCTGGATCACTTTTTTTTCCTACTGGGTATTAACCCTGCCCCTCGGTTACAGCCTGGGCCTCACATCCTTCTGGGGTTCCATGCACGGCCCTTCCGGATTATGGATGGCACTGGTTCTTGGGTTGTTTACCGCAGCCATCCTACTGGGCTTGCGGCTACGACACCAACTCAGGCACATCCAGCCTTCCATGAAGTCTCCCACCGCTAAACGCCTTGCGACGTTGTAGCGGGGGTTTCCTGGGTCAACGACCAGAGCGCAGGGATGTTGCCACCACCACGACTTACCACGGTCTCACCAAGCGTGGGCCGTGTTAC
>JAJZHM010000125.1 GCA_021804485.1 Pseudomonadota bacterium
CGCCATGAAGTGGAGCGGATTAAGGCCGATCTTATCTTCATAAGCCGGGAGAGTGCGCCATCCCATTCGGCCTGGAAAAAGTTGCTGCGCCAGTTACCAGGCCCGACCTGTATTGTGCGTGATGATGAACCACCACGGGCTATTTTGGCGGCTGTTTCTTCTACACCTGAGGATTCGGCGCATCAGTTCCTGAACGATACGGTTCTGCAGTACACCCAGGAGTGGAGCCGAATATGGGATACACCCTTCAAAGTGGCCAGTGCCTTGCCCAATCCACTGGAACTGGCTCCGTTGATGGGTGAAACGTATGTTGCTTCCTATGTAGAGGAAGAAATGACTCTGGCGATACGCTCGGGTTTGGTCGCTTGGCTGGAGCGACATGGGTTGAAGCAGGATATTCTTTGCACGCGCGTGGGGTTGGTTGAGTCGATCCTTGCCCAGGAAATTGATGAGGCGCATGCAAACTGGGTGGTTATGGGTACCGTAGGGCGACATGCACTTGCAGCATGGTTCGCGGGTAACTCAGCCGAACGTGTTGAACGCAAGCTGCAAGTCAATGTGTTGCTTCTTCGGCCTCAGGATTTTCAGGAAGACTGAAAACCAAGCGCTTGATTGGCTTTGGTGACGCATTGCCCGGTCTCTGTGGTCCTGTGCAGGGACGTATTTTGCACCTAGACTGGGTACGTTTGGTGGGTTAGCCCCATTGCTTGACAAGCCCTTCTGAAGCTTATTGCGAGGTACGCTTGATGTACTCAGACGCACTCATATTCGAGGGTGTTCGCACCCCGCGTGGCAAAGGTAAAAAAGACGGTTCTCTGCATACCGTCAAGCCCATAGATTTGCTGACCGGTCTCATGGCCGAACTGGAGCTACGGCTCGGTCCTGGCATTCGTGAAAAAGTGGATGATGTCGTCCTAGGTTGTGTCACTCCTGTGGGTGATCAAGGGGCCGACATCGCAAAGACGGCTGCTTTGGCAGCGGGGTGGTCCTATCAGACTGCAGGCGTGCAATTGAACCGTTTCTGTGCCTCAGGTCTTGAGGCCGTCAATATGGGTGCCATGAAGATCCGGTCCGGTTTTGAGGATCTTGTGGTTGTCGGCGGCGTTGAGTCCATGTCGCGCTTGCCTATGGGCTCAGACGGAGGCGCCTGGGCGATGGACCCATCAACCAACCTGAACACCGGTTTTGTTCCTCAGGGCATTGGTGCGGATTTGATTGCAACCTTGGATGGGTTCAGTCGCAGCGATGTCGATCGTTGGGCGTTACGCTCGCAGCAAAGAGCGGCTCAGGCGCGTGCCTCTGGGTATTTTTCCCGATCGGTTGTCCCTGTGCGCGACCTCAATGGGGTTGTGATTCTTGCTGAAGATGAATTCATTAAACCTCAATCCACGATGGAGGCACTGGCTTCGCTCAACCCATCTTTTGCCGTTATGGGGGAAATGGGGGGCTTTGATGCGGTGGCGTTGCAAAAATACCACTGGGTTGAGCGCATCGAGCATGTTCATACGGCAGGAAACTCATCCGGCATTGTGGATGGGGCTGCCTTGATGGTCATTGGTAATGAGACGATGGGGCGCTCCATGGGCTGGAAGCCACGGGCCCGTATTGTTGCGACGGCACTGTCGGGCGCCGACCCGACCATCATGCTGACCGGGCCTGAGCCTGCTGCCCGAAAGGCACTTGCCAAGGCTGGGCTGAATATCTCGGATATTGATCTTTGGGAAATCAATGAGGCCTTTGCAGCAGTGGCCATGCATTTTATCCGGGTCATGGAACTGGACGAGGCCAAGGTCAATGTGCATGGCGGCGCCATTGCCATGGGGCATCCTCTTGGGGCTACGGGCTGCATGTTGGTGCAGACAGCGCTGGATGAGCTAGAGCGGCGGCAGTTGAGACGGGCACTGTGTACGTTGTGTGTCGGTGGTGGTATGGGTATTGCCACGATTATTGAACGACTGGACTGATCAGGCTCTGGAGGAGACAACCGTGAACATGAGCGCAATTCGTTGGGAAGAACGTGCAGATCATATCGTGATTCTGACCCTTGATGATCCACAGCAATCAGCAAATACCATGAATGCTCTTTTTCAGAGCTCCCTTGTGGAGGTCACGCAGCGTCTGCTGTCGGTCAAGGAGCAGATTCGGGGTGTGGTCATTACCTCAGCTAAGAAAACATTTTTTGCAGGCGGCGATCTGCGGCTGCTGATTCAGGCGCAGCCCGAACAGGCGGAGCAGATCACCCATGAAATCCAGTTGCTCAAGAAGCAGTTGCGTCAGCTGGAAACGCTTGGTATCCCAGTGGTCGCAGCCATGAACGGCACGGCACTGGGCGGCGGTCTGGAAATTGCCTTGGCCTGTCATCATCGGATTGCGGTACGCGAATCACGATCCGAATATGGGTTGCCCGAAGTAACCCTTGGTCTTTTGCCCGGAGGTGGAGGGGTCGTACGTGTGGTTCGTATGCTGGGGATCCAGAATGCGCTGATGAATGTGCTGTTGCAAGGGCCGCGAATGAAGGCAGACAAGGCTCTGGAGGTTGGACTGCTGGATGCACTGGTGGATGATATCAAGGATCTGCTTCCAGCGGCCATTGCCTGGATCGAAGCTCATCCCAAGTCCCGACAGCCTTGGGATGTCCAGGGCTACAGGATGCCAGGTGGTACGCCTTCAACGCCGGCGCTGGCCATGAACCTTCCTGCCTTTCCTGCTAATTTGCGCAAACAGCTCAAGGGGGCCCATCTTCATTATCCGGCCCCAGCTGCGATTATGGCGGCTGCGGTTGAAGGCGCACAGGTCGAACTTGATCAGGCTTTTGCCATTGAAACACGTTATTTTGTTCATCTTGCTACCGGCAAGATCAGCAAGAACATGATTCAGGCCTTTTTCTTCGATCTGCAGTCGATCCAGGCTGGTGGCTCACGTCCAGATGTCCAACAGTATCCCAGGCAGGTGTTGAAAAAAATCGGTGTGCTGGGTGCGGGCATGATGGGTCAGGGCATTGCCTATGCGTGTGCATCGGCTGGACTTGCAGTGGTTCTGCTTGATCAGAAGATGGAATGGGCAGAACGGGGCAAGGATTACTCCGCCAAGCTCCTGCAGAAAAAAGTCAGCAAGGGTCGTATGTCCCAGGATAAGGCCGATGCCCTGCTGGCTCGGATTGAACCAGCAACGGCCATGGAGCGTCTGGCGGACTGTGAGCTGGTTATTGAAGCCGTCTTTGAAGATCGGGACATTAAAGCCGCTATTACCGGACGGGCAGGAGAAGTGTTGAAGCCGGAGGCGGTCATGGCGTCCAATACGTCGACTTTGCCCATTGCTGGTCTGGCCAAAGCTTATCCTCGCATGGAGCAGTTTATCGGTCTGCATTTTTTCTCACCGGTAGACAAAATGCAACTGGTTGAAATTATCTGTGCCAAGGAAACCAGTCCACAAACGCTGGCCACCGCCATTGACTTTGTACTGCACATCCGCAAGATTCCGATTGTAGTGAACGATTCCCGTGGATTTTTTACCTCACGTGTTTTTGCAACCTACTGCTACGAAGGAATTGCCATGCTGGCGGAAGGTTTTCCAGCTGCCAGCATTGAACAGGCGGCAGCACAGGCCGGAATGCCGGTTGGTCCCTTGGCAGTTATGGATGAGGTGAATCTGGAGCTTACCCGCAAGGTTCGTCGCCAGACGGCCAAGGATCTTGCTGAGCAGTGCTTGACGATGCCGGTGCATCCGGCTGAAGCTGTTATTGACCGGATGTGTGACGAATTTGGTCGCCCGGGCAAGAAGGAAAAGGCCGGTTTTTATGACTATCCCGAAGGCACTAAAAAAACACTCTGGCCTGGGTTAGCAGAACATTTTGCCCTCCCAGAGCTGGCCCAGCCAACAGCGCAGCAGTTCAGTCTTCTTCAGGATCGGCTTTTGTTCCGGCAGAGTATTGAGGCGCTTCGCTGTTATGAAGAAGGAGTGGTGCGCTCTATTGCCGATGCCAACATAGGTTCGGTCTTTGGTATTGGCATGGCGCCTTGGACCGGAGGAGTCCTGCAATTCGTCGATTATGTGGGTATCGATGCGTTTATTGATCGTTGCAGGGAACTTGAATCACTTTATGGTGAACGTTTTGCTCCTCCTGAAATCCTGTTCAAAAGGCGTACGGAGGGAGATCGCTTCCGTAATTGCTGACCAAAGTGTGATTGTGGTTTGTACGTCTCATGCCGCATAATCGGTACATGCTATTGAGAGGATGTTGCCATGTATCGGATCGGGATCGTTGGGGGGACGGGATATACTGGGGTGGAGTTGCTGCGAATTCTGGCAACGCACCCTGATGTGCAGTTGCAGGCGATTACCTCCCGAAGCGAGCAGGGACAGCAGGTTACGGCGATGTTTCCGAGTCTGCGTCATTGCATGGACCTGTGTTTCACCGAGCCGACCATCGATTCGTTGCGTGCCTGTGATCTGGTCTTTTTTGCAACCCCAAACGGGGTTGCTATGACGATGGTTCCTGAATTATTGCAGGCAGGGATCAAGGTTGTGGACCTGAGTGCGGATTTTCGGCTACGTGATGCTGCAGAGTGGTCAAGATGGTACGGAATGACTCATGCCTGTCCTGAATGGCTTTCTGAGGCTGTTTACGGCTTGCCTGAGATGAATGCCGATCAAATTGCCTCTGCCCGTCTTGTTGCAAATCCAGGCTGTTATCCCACTTCGGTTCAACTGGCTTTGCTGCCTTTGCTCCAGAATCAGCTGATTGAACTGAACGGTATGATCGCCGACTGCAAGTCTGGGGTATCCGGCGCTGGGCGACAGGCCCATATGGGTTCGCTTTTGGCTGAAGCCGGTGACTCGTTCAAGGCCTACGGGGTCAGTGGACATCGTCATAGTCCGGAAATCAACCAGCAACTCAGTCTCTATGCGGGTGCTCCGATCCGCGCAACCTTCGTGCCACATTTGCTGCCCATGATCCGTGGTATTCATGCAACTGTGTATGTGCAGCTCAAAGACCGGAATGTCGATGTTCAATCCTGTGCCGAATCTTTTTATGCCAACCATCCTTTTGTTGATGTCATGCCCAAGGGTTCAACGCCTGAAACCCGCAGCGTCCGTGGCAGTAACTGGTGTCGTTTGGCCTATCATGTTTTTGATGATGGAAGAGTGGTAATTCTTTCGGTCATCGATAATCTGGTCAAAGGGGCCTCAGGTCAGGCTGTACAGAATATGAATCTCATGCTGGGGTTGCCGCAGGATCGGGGGTTAGGACATGTGCCGCTGATGCCCTGAAGACCCGATCATGCGTCTGCGCCCCTGGTATCTTCTTTTTCTGGTGATGGTCTGCTTTTATCTGGGCGCCCGTTTTGCCGAGGTGCGCTATGGGTTGAGTCCGGTTGAGGTGCGCTCGCTGCGTCAGACTGTGCGTTTGTACGAGCAACGCTATACGCAACTGGTTCATGATTTTCACCTGCTGCAGCATGATCGGGACGTTGCGCTTGCTGTTTCAGCGCGGCTTCAGGAACAAAACAAGGAACTTCTGGACAGTCAAAGCAGTCTTGAACAGCAGATTGCCCTGTACAAACGGATTCTCACACCGACCCAGTCGGCAATGGGGTTGAGTGTTGACCAGTTCGTGGTGCATACATCGACACAGCCAGGCCGGTATGCCTACCGGATTTTGCTGACTTGGGGACAGTCAGCTGGACGATCTCTTTCGGGCCGGATCACGGTTGTTGCCCAAGGGGTGCTGCATGGGCAAAAAACGGTCCTGCAGATGCATGCCGGTAATGATATGTTCCACTTGCAGTATTTTCAGAGCATCGTCGGGGAATGGCAGTTTCCGGAGGGCTTTCAGCCACAGCTGATTGAGTTGCGTTTCACGCCCGCATCGCATGCCGCAGCGGCTATAGTACGTCAGTTCAAGTGGGAAGTGTCGCAGCTTTGATGTTCGCTTAGCCTACCCGAACCGACTGGCTTCGATTACAATACACCCTAATCCACCTTAAGGTCCCTTCTTATGCAGCAGACGGCTCTTCACGAGTTCCATCGTCGCCACCATGCACGTATGGTGGACTTTGCCGGTTGGGATATGCCGGTTTCCTATAAGTCGGTGCTTGAAGAACATCATGCAGTGCGCCAGCACGCAGGTCTGTTTGATGTTTCGCATATGACTTTGCTCGAGATTCGGGGTGCTGATGCTCGCGACTGTCTGCGCATGTTGCTGGCCAATGATGTTGCCCGACTGAGCAGACCGGGACAGGCCATGTACAGTGCAATGCTCAATGAGCAGGCTGGCATTCTCGATGATGTCATTGTCTATGCGCCGGATCGGCATCAGCCTGATCTCTGGCGTATGGTGGTCAACTGCGCCACCCATGACAAGGATTTGGCATGGATTCGT
>JAJZHM010000126.1 GCA_021804485.1 Pseudomonadota bacterium
TATTGTCAGCCCGGTCAACAGCAGCAGTAATCATCTGAAGGCAGGTAGTTATAACCAGAGTGCTGCGGCCAGCCTTGGTGGTGCGGATGCGGGCAACTATACGTTTGCCGGATACACCACGACGGTGCCTAACTACACGGTGAATCAGCTGCCTGTTCAGGTACTTAATACTGTGGTGAATTCACGGATTGCTGATGGTTCCAATCTTGCGGAATTAAGTCATGGCATCTTGAAGACGATATTCACAAATGATGTGGTTCAACTTCAGCAGTCGGGCGTGTTTACTCAGGTTGATACTGGGGTTGGAATTCCAGTACTTGCTCAGGATACATTGGCTGGCAAAGATGCTGCGAATTATCTTTTAATTCAGCCGCAAAACCTTGTTGCAGATTTGTTAGCCCCTCCTGAACCACCTGCAGTAATTAATTCCCAGGTTATTTCTTTGGGGGGGAGTGAACCGCTTGTGAATAAGCCTTCTCCGATTATTTCTTGGAATTCTGGGGGCCAGGGCTCTTCAGAATCAGGAAATTCTCAATCCTCAAGCGGTTCATCATATCAGCAGTCGGAACAGATAAGCATTAAGATCGGAAATTCAGGTTTATCTCAATTGACCCTTATAGGGGGTGTTATTAATGCCCCGCTTTAAGGTGAGTTTTGAACGTAATGGCTATAGAGATGAACTTAGCCCACTCAAAACAACGTGTTGTTAATGAATACTGCAGGATTTTTTTGTAGCGTTCATGGTGGGATTTAAACATACTGAACGATTTGAAATTTTCAAAGGGGAAGTTTGGATGATTGGGCGCAAAGGATGGGGTTTTGGAATTTTATTGGGTGTCGCTGGTTTTGTACATGCGGCGCCTGCCGGATTAGGTGCGGGTCAGTTGTTGCAGGATATTCATCCGGAACAGGTTCCCGAGCCGTCGAAATCAGCGACAGGTCTGACCGTGCAGTCTGAACAAGGTGGAATTCCATCCAGTCGGTCGTTTAAGGTGAGTCAGATTGTGCTTGAGGGTGTGCATCAGTTTCCGCTGTCGCAATTGCGTGCTCTGATTGCCTCGGCGGAGGGGCATGAACAGAATCTGCAATCGCTTTATGCTTTGGCACAGAAGATCACGAATTATTATCATGCCCAGGGATACCCGTTCAGCCGGGCAGTGATTCCTCCTCAGAAGATTAAGGATGGGGTGGTGCATATTGAAGTGATCGAAGCGCGTTATGGTTCGATCAATCTGAAAAATCAGAGTCGAGTTGATTCCAATTTATTGCAATCGACGTTATCCCAGGTTCAGGCAGGGGATCCCATTGCCCAAGGTCGATTGGATCGAACCTTGTTGCTGATGTCGGATATTCCAGGGGTTGGGGTGAATGCGACGTTGAAGCCAGGGCAGGAGGTAGGGACAGCAGAGTTTGATGTGGATGCGCAGCCGTTGGCCTCGGTGCAGGGTTCGTTGACGTTTGATAATGCGGGAGCGGATGCGACGGGTCGTAACCGCTACGGGGCGAACGTTGACTTTCTGAATCCATTGCATTCAGGCGATGATCTGAGTTTGTCTTATCTGGGTTCGGGAACGGGCATGAATTATGAGCGCGTGGGTTATGACACGCTGGTGAGTGGTTCGGGAACGCATCTTGGAGCCGGTTATTCGGGTCTGCACTATGTTCTTTTCCACAACTTGTCCCCACTGCAGGGTCATGGTCTGGCTGATGATGGCAGTATCTGGGTCAAGCAGACATTGCTGCGTGCATCGCAGAGCAATGTGTATCTGTCTTTTCAGGGGGATCGTCAGGTCCTCAAGGATGAGCTGGATGCGACCAACAGTCACAGTGATCGTCGGGTGAACACCTTGACCTCAAGTGTGTCAGGCGATAGTCGTAATTATGGAGGCGTTAATACTTGGTCCCTGGCGGAGACGATGGGGCGGGTGAGTTGGGTTAATACGGCCGCAGCGCAGCTGGATGCAGGGCATGTTGCCGGAGTTTTTAATCGTTTTAACCTGAATGCGGCCCGATCGCAGAATATCACGCAGCGTGACAGTCTTTATGCAGCCTTTTATGCACAGTGGTCGAGCAAAAATCTCGATACATCGCAAAAGATGGTGGCCGGAGGTGTCTTCACCGTGCAATCGTATGCCATGAGCGTACTCTCCGGTGATGAGGGCTATCTTGGTACAATAGAATGGCGGCACGAATTGCCCTACCAACTGCAGAGTGTTGTGTTCTGGGATGAGCAGAATCTGCAGATCAACCGGTATGTGATTCAACAGGGGACCCCGAATCATGCGACTTTGGGTGGGGCGGGTGTTGGCCTGAACTGGATGGGTCCTGATCATTGGCTTGCAAAGGTTTCTGAGGGTTGGCGGGTAGGTCCCGTGCCCGCAGAGTTAGGGGCGCTTAGCTCTTCAACACACTTCTGGTTCCAGTTAAGTAAAGGGTTTTAGACAGGTGTTTGTTCCCGCCAAAAGTTTTTTGGCGGGATGAATCCTTGAATGTCTGCTCTCCAGAGCAAAAAAGCTCATTCGTTTACGATGAATATGGGCTTTTCTGTCTGGAAAAACAGCTCAGGAGGCGTCACCATCGCCATGGTCCATGGGAGGTGGCGTCGTCGCACCGGGATTGTCATGATCATCTGCGGCTTTTTGGTTGCTGATGAACGGTGTAGGCATAGCCTTTTCCGGAACCTGATCCAATCCGTTCATACGTGCCAGTTTGCCATCCTTGAACCAGAGCGTCAGGTCGCGATGGGGCACCGGTGGGACTTTCAGTTGATGGGCATAAGTGCCAGGTCGGTAGCTGTAGGCATAATCCCAGCGCTCAGGGTGGAATGTATCCACAACCAGCGGGCTGCCAAGCAGAAACCGTACCTGATCGGGCGTCATGCCGACGTGCAGTTGCTTGACTTCATCTTGGGTAAGAATATTGCCTTGCTGCACATCGATTTTATACACGGAAAGATTGCCGACATGGCACCCGGCCAGTGCAACACCCATCCCTAAACCTGCAACCCATTTCCAAAACGTTGTACGCATCCGAATGATTCCATGCCATGCTTTCAGATGATTGTACCCGAAAGCATGGCTGAAGACGAACTCAGACTGATTTAAGGAAAAGGTTGATGAGTTTGCGTGTCTTGTCCGTGTAGGGCGGGAAGAACATACGCGCCAAGCGGACACGGTTACGAACCACGGCCCGCTCATGCGAGAAAGCCAGGAAGCCATACTCACCATGAGCTTGACCAATGCCTGAGTTGTTTACCCCGCCAAATGGAAGGTTGCCATGCAGGAACTGCACGACACAATGGTTGATGCAGGCACCACCGGATGAAGTTCGGTTCAAAATACGCTGAGTACGTTCTTCGTCCTCGCTCCAGATGTATACTGCCAATGGTTTTGGCTGCGCATTAATCTGCTCGATGACTTCGTCAACATGCTCAAAGCTAATGATGGGTAACAGGGGGCCGAATATTTCCTCGTGCATGATGGCGGCATCGTCTGGAATACCTTCCAGGAAAGTCGGTGCCACAAAGCGGGCTGATTCATCAACTTGTCCGCCTAAAATCAGACGTGCACCTCGGGAGAGAGCATCCTGCAACAGTCGGTGAATACGTGCGGCGTGGCGTTCATTGACGATGCGGGCCAGATAGGGACTGTTGATTCTTCGCTCTTCTGGGCCATAGGTCTCTTCCAGGGCGCGGCGACATTCAGCGAGCCAGGCATCTTTGCAGGATGCATGCACATAAACGTGATCCGGCGCAATACAGGTTTGGCCATTGTTGGTGTACTTGGCCCATAAAATCGTCCGAGCTGCTTCACGCAAATTGGCGGATTGATCAATGATCGTGGGAGACTTGCCGCCAAGTTCCAGGGTCACACTGGCCAGATGTTTGGCTGCAGCCGCCATGACAATCTTGCCAACCTGGGGTGATCCGGTGAAAAATATATGGTTAAAGGGTAGATCCAGCAGTGCCTGAGCTACACTGGCGTCGCCATCAAAAACCGCCACTTCGTCTTCAGTAAATGCTGAGGCAATGATGTCCTGAATGACTTTGGACGCATGGGGAGTCATTTCCGACGGCTTGATCATGACGGTATTGCCCGCAGCCAAAGCCGATACCAATGGTCCCAGGCAGAGATTCACGGGGTAATTCCAAGGCGAAATAATCAGTACACGCCCCTTGGGTTCAACTTTTTTCCAAGCCTGTGTTCCCACCATCATGCGGCTTGGTAATACTTTGCGTGCTGCCATCCAGGACTTCAGGTGACGCAGGGCTTCATTTATCTCCGATATGACGGGCAGGATTTCTGTTAATTCCACCTCGGCTGCCGGCTTGTTAAAATCAGCCGCTCCGGCGGCGACAATAGCTTCCCGATGGGCAAGTACAGCTGATTTTAAGCGATGAATGCGCTGCTTGCGTTCCTCACAGGAAGATTCTCGCCAGCGCAAGGCTGTTTTTTCCTGTGATGCAAAGATGCGGTCAATGCGTTCTTTCTGCTCTGTAGCATTCAACATGATGATGATTTCACCCCATTTGTCTGGATCTATCAATCCGATAATACACCTTGTCTGATCAATCTGAACAGCCTGTCGTTGCATCAACCAAAACAAATTCACAGTCATCCGAATACGGATGGTGTCGCATCTCTAAATTATTCGTGCTTTGAAGGCTCTTTCACCAGAACATCATTCCGGCTTCGGGAGAATTGCCCATCATATGTTTTAGACATTATTCAAAAAACTGCGCTTGATCAAAGTTTGTTCCAGAAAAATTCATACAATGGTGCTGATGATCAAAGGAGTACGCCCATGAAATACAGGCTTGTCGCATGTTTGCTCGTATGTTCGTTCAGTTCATTCACCGATGCGGATACATTAACGGGCACGATCCAGCAGATACAGGATGTTCCTGGTTACACTTATCTGCTCCTTTCCACCGCAAACGGTCCCGTTTGGGCTGCGGTCAATCAGACTCCGCTTAAGGTTGGTGGTTCGGTTATCATCAACAACACCATGATGATGCACGATTTCAAAAGCCCCACCTTACACAAGACGTTTAGTACGATTGTCTTCGGTACGGTTGGTGTATCAACCGTCATGGCTCGGCTCGAAGGTTCAGCAAATATTCCTGCATCCATGCATGCGGGTATTCCCAACACAGTCCCAAAACAGATCAATGTGCCGCGATCAAATGCATCAGATGGCCAGACTGTTGCTGAAGTCGTTGCCCATGCAGCGCGTTTGGCTGGAAAAAGCGTGACCATTCATGGCATGGTCGTTAAATTTAACCCCGATATTATGGGGCGTAACTGGCTGCATCTGCGCGATGGCTCGGGCAAAGATCAGGATGGCAGTAATGATCTTTTGGTTACATCCAGCGAAGGCGCCAAGGTTGGTAGTGTCGTCACTGTACATGGAACGGTTGCCACCAATCAGGATTTTGGCTCAGGGTATGCGTACAAGGTGGTGGTGGAACACGCCAGCGTCCAGTAAGTGTCAAGCAGGTAAAAGAGCCTGGTACAGAAGTGCACATTGACTGGGGGTCATATAGCGTGGCACCGCATAGGTCTGGTGTGCCTCTGTTAGGGCAATAGGAACCATCGTGTCAATATCTTCTGCGCGCATTGCCGCAATAGTGGTGGGCAAACCCAAGGCGGGCAGTAAAGCCTCAATGTGGCGAATCAAGCGTTCGGCAAGCGCCAAGGATCCGAGGGAACGTGTACCTAAGTTGCCCGCTACGGCCAGATCCGCCAGTCGATCAGCACAGGAGGAGAGTGAAAAACGTAATACATGTGGCAAAACCACGGCATTGGCAATCCCGTGCGGGACATGGTAGCGCCCCCCAAGTGTATGCGCGATGGCATGAACATAACCGACGCCTGCTTGGGTCATGGCAGAACCCGCCCGAAAAGAGGCCCATGCCATCATCTGTCGGGCAGACTCATCCTTGCCATTCTCATAGACCTTGGGAAGATGTTGCACGATCAGTGCGACAGCTTCACGGGCGGCATGATCGCTTTCCGATGTTGCAATCTTTGAAATATAGGCCTCTACCGCATGAGTGAGAGCATCCATGCCGGTGGCTGCAGTAATTGAAGCGGGCAACCCCAGCATGAGACGCCCATCAAGCGCCAGTTGATTCGGGAGCAGTTTAAAATCAATCACAGGGATTTTGCGTTGACCTGCCTTATCGGTAATTACGGCTCCGATCGAAATTTCCGAACCTGTACCTGCAGTTGTTGGCAGCATATACATCGGTACCGGAGCATGACGCACCCGGAACATGCCCATCATGGCTTCGACGCTGCGGTCATTGGTGGCCCGTGCAGCAATCATTTTGGCAGCATCCATCACGG
>JAJZHM010000030.1 GCA_021804485.1 Pseudomonadota bacterium
AATTCGGAAAAAACAGCCATGCAGAAGATCGAAGCCACCAGCCCTGAAGCACAATCTGCCGACATCACGGCGGGGAACGACGTCTGTTTGATTATTCCATGATCAGGACCTTAGACTCCTCCTTCAAGGGGAGGAGTCTGGCTGATTGGAAAAATATGCGATAGACGCAGTTCTCTAACCTCGTACCTATTGATTGGATGCACGCGTATCCGTTGGAGTATCGGTGTTCCGCTGTATAGGCACATGGCGATCTTTCATGGTGCGCATTGCTTTGCTATCCCCAGGTGAGTGATTCATCATGATGTAGTTTTGGGCAGGTGCATTGCTGGCAGGGATAGGGTCGCCAGCGTGGTGCACAGGAATGTGATGGTCTTTCATGGTGCGCATGGCCTTGCTGTCTCCCGGCGAGTGATTCATCATCATGTGGTTTTGGGCAGGTGCATTGCTGGCAGGGATAGGGTCGCCAGCGTGGTGCAGAGGAATGTTATGGTCTTTCATGGTGCGCATGGCTTTGCTGTCTCCCGGCGAATGGTTCATCATCATATAGGTTGGTTCATCGGATGTGCCCGAGGCTGGCGAATCGGCGAGTGCTGAGGGAGCCCAGGCAGCGAGTGCCAGTGCAAGGGAAAGTGGGGCGATTCTCTGGGTAATATTCATAATCGTTCTCCTGTGGCTGGGCGCTGGGTTTCCAAGGTTGTTCTTGCTGTTGGGTACTGTGCGCTCCATTAAGTTCATGTTGCACTTTCTTACTCGACATGAGGATGACCACGAGATTACATTTGTGTAATCTGTATTTTGCTTGGGAAGACTGAGCAGCGGTAGATATTGATGGATGTACAAGGAGCAATTAACTGATGCTTGATATTTGCTCATGCCTATCTACGAGCAAGCATTATCGGATATACGAAATCGCCCAAAGTATCGGTCGAGCGACAAGTACGATTCGTCGCTGGGAACGGGAGGGCAAACTGACCGCCAAGCGCCTTCCATCCGGCCAGCGTTACTATGACGAATCGGACGTGAGGTTGATGTTGGGCGGCGAAAGTCGCGTCAACGAAGTGCGGATCAATCCTATGAGCAACTTTGCTCAAGTTTTTAGGAGCAGGGCGTATGAAAATTCTTGTTGTTGAAGATGAACCCAAGTCTGGTAATTATCTTCAGCAGGGATTGACTGAAGCTGGTTTTGTCGTTGATCTGGCAAAGAACGGGATTGATGGTCTGCATTGGGCGACCACCCAATCCTATGATCTGGTTGTGCTCGATGTGCAACTTCCTGGGATTGATGGTTGGCAGGTCTTGCAAGAAATTCGTGAGCAAGGCAACGATATACCTGTATTGTTTCTTACAGCAAAGGATCGTGTCGATGATCGTGTAAAAGGGTTGGAGCTTGGCGCAGACGATTATCTGATCAAACCTTTTGCCTTTTCTGAGCTTTTGGCGCGAATACGCGCCTTGTTGCGTCGAGGCAACAAGGCTAAAGAGCCAGATATTTTGCGAATTGCCAATCTGGAACTGGATATAATTCGACGTCGTGTTTTCAGAGAAGAAAAAAAGATAGATCTTACGGCCAAAGAATTTGCTTTGCTGGAACTGTTCATGCGACGTCAAGGAGAAGTACTTCCGAGGTCACTGATAGCATCCTTGGTTTGGGACATGAATTTTGATAGCGATACCAATGTCATTGATGTGGCTGTGCGTCGCTTGCGAGCTAAAGTCGATGATGGTTTTGAGCCTCGACTCATCAATACGGTGCGTGGCATGGGCTATGTTCTGGAGGTTTCGTCATGATCCGCTGGGGCCAACTGTCATTGACCTTCCGGTTGACCTTGCTATTTAGTGTTGTGTCTACCTCGGTCCTGCTGGTTCTGGGTGTTGTCGTTGGCATACTTGTCGAACAGCATTTTCAGGAGTTAGACGATGAGAATTTGCGAGCCAGAGTGGCTATGGCACAGCAGTTGCTGGAGCATAGTGGTGGCTGGGGTGAATGGGCTCGCATGGAGTCAGACGCGAGTGAAGGGAGCATGACGGGCGAACTGTCGGGGGTTGCCCTGGTAAATCGTCAGGGGCAAGAACTCATCTCTCTGGGTCGGGTACGATTTCCTGCTGATTTGTTGCGCGCAACCATTAAGAAAGCTACGGCCACGGCCTCGTGGGTGGATCAAAACCATCAGTCATGGCGGGGGATGGCTGTCAGGCTTTCCTCGACGCGTGCAGCACCTGCTTTTGCAATTCTTGTGGCACTTGATGGTGAACACCATGTGCGATTCATGCATGAATTTCGCGAAGCCTTATGGACGATCATGGCTATTGCTGCCCTGTTTAGTGGGTTTCTGGGATGGGCCATGGCAAAAAAAGGGCTTGCACCTTTGCGAGACATTTGTCGGCAAGCAGAAACCATCTCTGCGCAGTGCCTGGCTGAACGGCTGTCATCCACTGATTCGCCTCCCGAACTGGGAGAAGTTGTGAAGACATTTAATGGGATGCTGGCCAGACTTCAGGCGTCCTTCGAGCGTTTGGAGGCATTTTCTTCGGATATTGCACACGAGCTACGCACCCCTGTCAGCAACCTGCTGACACAAACCCAGGTTACATTGTCAAAATCCCGTACCGTTGATACGTACCGGGATATTCTGGCCTCGAATGCAGAAGAATTCGAACGTCTGTCGCGCATGATAGCTGACATGTTGTTTTTGGCTAAGGAGGATCATGCATTGGTGATCCCCAACCCTGAAACCGTGAATCTGTATGCCGAAGTCTACGCATTATTCGAGTTTTATGAGGCGATGGCGGAGGAAAAACAGATCCAGATGACGTTAAAAGGTGAAGCCATGATTTGTGGCGATCGCCTGATGTTAAGGCGAGCCATCAGCAATTTGCTTAGTAACGCTTTAAAGTACACGCCGTGCGGAGGGTGGGTACATGTCTTTATTCAAGCAGAACAGCAAGGGGTAAGACTGATCGTTGAAAACAGTGGGGAACCTGTTTCAGCGGAGCATCTGCCGCACCTCTTTGACCGGTTTTATAGAGCAGATTCAGCCCGTCGTGATGGAGGTGAAGGAGTAGGTCTGGGATTGGCGATTACTCGCGCTATCATGCGCGCACATGCGGGCGATGTCCGCGTGCACACCGATAATAATACGATGTCGTTTGAGTTGCACTTTGCCTAGGGATCATCCATCAACACCTACTTGTCGATCCCCGTTCCTGTTTATCATGATCTCGCCCCTGAGCGGGGCCCGGAGCGACTGCCCAAGATGAGTGCAGCATGCTATGATTCGTGTTTTGTGCCATGAGCGGGAACGGGTTGTCTTATGCGGGATAGTGGACAGGAGCGCTGGTTGTTGCCAGAGGGTGTGCAGGATCTCTTGCCAGGTGAATCGCATGCCTTGGAACATTTTCGACGCCAATGTCTGGACCTTTATGAGCGTCATGGTTTTGAACTGGTTATTCCCCCTTTGCTGGAGTATCGTAGTGCTTTGCTGACTGGGGTGGGTGGTGATCTGGAGATGCGTACATTTCGTATGACCGACCCCAGCTCTGGCCAGCAACTGGGTTTGCGTGCGGATATGACGCCACAGGTTGCGCGCATGGATGCGTTACGTCCCAATCGTCGTTCAGTAGAGCGCTATTGCTATGCAGGTTCAGTGGTGGCTACCCAGGCTCGCTATCTGGGGGGCAGCCGCTGTTCGGTGCAGATTGGTTGTGAGTTGTATGGACATCCCGGCCTTGAGGCTGATTTGCAGATTCTGCGACTCATGTTGTTGAGTTTGCGTGCCTCGCCTTGTGATCAGTTGATCCTTGAACTGGGGCATGCCGGAATCCTGCGCGGTATTGTAGAGGAGTTGGGGCTGAATGAGTCCCAGGCTGAACAGGTTCATGATGCCCTGCAACGCAAGGCTCGTGCTGAGCTTGAGACACTGATCAGTACCTTGCCCAAGGACTCGGAAGTTCTGCTGACCTTGCTTGGTCTGGCTGGGCCTGGCTCCGTTCTGGTTCAGGCCCGTCAGGCACTGCTGCATGTTTTTCCTCGACTGGAGGCCGTTCTGGATGATCTGGACCGGGTCGTTGCGTATTTGGCTGAGTCGTTCCCGGATGTGGAACTGTACGTAGATCTCGCTGAGTTGCGCGGTTATCGCTACCATACCGGACTTTTTTTTGCCGCCTATGTCGATCAGCTGCGTTTTGAAGTGGCTAAGGGCGGACGTTATGATGATGTTGCAGCGGCTTTTGGTTGTTCACGGCCTGCAACCGGATTCAGTCTGGATACTCTGGCTCTTATGCAGGGTGCTGAGCGTCGTTCGAAGACCATTTATGCCGAACCGGCCGCTTCTCAGGAGTGCGTGGCGCAGATCGATCAATGGCGTCAGCAAGGGTATCGGGTTATTGATGTTTTGCCGGGAGAGCCACTGCAGGCGCTTCATGACGGCGATCAGGTTTTGGTGAAGGAGCAGGGGCAGTGGTGCCTGCGCTCCCTCAAGGGTGAATCTTCGACTTTGGATCGGAATCATGGGTAAGAATGTAGTCGTACTTGGCACTCAATGGGGTGACGAGGGCAAAGGCAAGATTGTTGACCTGTTGACAGATAATGTTCGTGCTGTCGTACGTTTTCAGGGTGGGCATAATGCCGGGCATACTCTGGTGGTTCGGGGTGAAAAGACAGTTCTGCACCTTATTCCTTCCGGTATTCTGCGCGAACAGGTGCAATGTTTGATTGGCAATGGCGTTGTGCTGGCACCGGATGCCTTGCTCAGTGAGATTGAAAAACTGGAACGCAGCGGTGTGCCAGTGCGAGAACGTTTGCGTATTTCTTCGGCATGTCCA
Organism: Pseudomonadota bacterium; assembly: GCA_021804485.1. Taxonomy (GTDB): domain Bacteria; phylum Pseudomonadota; class Gammaproteobacteria; order Pseudomonadales; family Moraxellaceae; genus JAJXWR01. The sequence goes on from JAJZHM010000030.1 coordinate 4,822, forward strand.
CTGATTCTGCCCTACCACGTTGCTTTGGATAAGGCGCGAGAAGCAGCACGGGGCAAGAGTGCCATTGGTACGACTGGTCGTGGTATTGGGCCTGCTTATGAAGACAAGGTGGCAAGGCGTGGAGTGCGTCTGGCTGATCTGTTCCGGCGCGAACATTTTGCTTCCCTTCTTGGTGAAATACTCGACTATCATAATTTTCAGCTGAAGCATTATTACCAGGTGCCTGTGGTTGATTTTCAGGAAACACTGGAACTGGCACTGGCATGGGGCGAGCAGTTACGGCCGATGGTTGCGGACGTGCCTGAATTGCTGCATCGTATGCGGCTGGCGGGTGAGCGTATTCTCTTTGAAGGAGCCCAAGGTTCTCTGCTGGATATCGATCACGGGACCTATCCCTACGTCACTTCTTCAAACACAACAGCTGGGGGCACCAGTACCGGCTCGGGATTTGGCCCGCTCTATCTGGATTATGTGCTGGGGATTACCAAAGCCTACACAACGCGAGTGGGCAGTGGCCCCTTTCCAACAGAACTGTTTGATGCCCAGGGCGAGCATTTGGCGCGCGTTGGCCATGAGTTTGGTTCGACCACGGGTAGAGCCCGTCGCTGTGGCTGGTTCGATGCTGTGGTGCTGCGTCGGGCGGTACAGCTGAACAGCATTTCGGGTTTGTGCCTGACCAAGCTGGATGTGCTTGACGGTCTTGAAACCGTGCGTATTTGTACAGATTACCAGATGGAAGCCGTTGTTGACGGCATTGAACATATGATGTCCGATGCGGCGGCCTATGCTCATGTAACGCCTATTTACGAAGATCTTCCCGGCTGGAGCGAATCCACGGTCGGCATCCGGAGCCTGGAGCAGTTGCCGGCGGCAGCTCGTGCCTATATCCGTCGTATCGAGGAAGTTGTGGGCTGCCCGATTGATATCATCTCGACCGGGCCGGATCGGGAAGAAACTATTGTGCTGCGCCACCCTTTTGAGCAAGACTGAAAAACTGGGCAGTCCTGACCGGTATCAGGGTCAAGGCTGCGTCAGTGCCTCTCCCTTTCTATTCGGGTTGTTCTGGCCAAGCAACCGAGACCGCAGTTTGTGCAGCTGACTAGATAGGCGTGAAGAAAGTAATTGTTCCCGTATTTCGGGGATGGGCTCGACCAATCGGTCAGCGGCAATGGCGGGTTTGCTCCGGGTCAACTCATGATGGCGGAGCAAGGAAGATTCCAGAGATTTGCGCAACACGCCTGCCCGGGCCGGTTTAGGCAGGTAGCGGAATACCTGGGCCTGATTGATCAGTTCGACCACGCGCCGAGTGTCTTTCAAATAGGTCAGCACCATGGTAATCAGGGATGGACTTTCCCTTTTCATGGTCTTGATCAGGGTGGCCGTATCCTGACCGGGAATCTCCAGTTCGCAGATCAGGATGGCAACTGCTTCACTGGAGAGGATGAGCATGGCTTGTTCCAGGGTGGTGCATTGCAGCACACGGTAGTCTGAACCAGCGGCTTCGCGGACAGTCTGCAATGTTTCCGGGTCGTTATCAACCAGCAGGATGCTGGTTTGAGTTTGGTTTTTTATGGGCGTTGGTGGTGAGGAGGGTACAGGCTCTGGACGGGCCAGCATGGTCTGGTGTGCCATATCTGCGGCAAGTGCCACCGTATCGCGCAGTTCCTTCGGTCCCCAGGGTTTATTGATGTATCGGAACACCTCGCCCTCATTGATTGAAGCCAGACTGGCTTCAACGTCGGCATAGCCGGTCAGCAGGATTCGCACCGTCCGTGGGGCAATGCTGCGCGCCTGTCGCAGTAATTCTGTGCCGGTCATCTCAGGCATGCGCTGATCCGACATGAGTACATGAAAAGTTTGCTGGTGGAGTAGTTTCAGGGCCTCAGAACCGGATGTCGTAGTGACGACCTCGTACTGCATGCGTAACAACAGTCCAAGGCTACGCAGGATGCGCTCTTCGTCATCAACCAATAATATACGTAATTTGCTCATGGTAACTCCTAGGCAACGGCCTTCTGCTGCTGACGCGGCAGGGTAAGGACGAAACGGGTGCCTTTGCCAACCACCGATGCGACCTGGATTTTGCCTCCATGCTGTTTAATGATGTTGTAACTGATGGACAGACCCAGTCCAGTTCCTGTTCCAACAGGTTTGGTTGTGAAAAAGGGATCGAATATGCGGCCCAAATGCTCCGGAGCAATACCACAACCAGTGTCCTGAATTGAGAAGTAGACGCATCGGTCATCGGACCAGGACTTGAGCAGGATCTTGCCGCCATTTGGCATTGCTTGGGCTGCATTGGTCAGCAGATTGAGCAGAACCTGATTGATCTGGGAAGGTACGGCCCGAACCGGTGGCAGGGCTTCTTGACGCCGAATTAGTTCAATGCCATATTTCAATACGTTTCGGGCAATCAGCAGGCTGTTTTCAAGACACTGGTTTAGATCGATGTCGTCGATACTGGCCTGATCCATACGGCTGAAGTTCTTAAGTCCCAAAACCAGTTCACTGACCTGATCCATACCGAAACGGGTGTCCTCGAACAGGTTGGCCAAATCAACTTCCAGAGTCTCAGGCAAGAGCTGGGCGCGATCCTGTTGCAGGGATTCAATATGGCACATGAGTTCTTCAAGATTGCTTTGCGGGTCGAGCAAGGACTGCAGCAGGGACTCATAACGGGGTACCAGTTGCAAGGGAGCCAGACAGAACTCATAAAGCATTTCAACGTTGTTGCGGATATAACCTAATGGCGTGTTGATTTCATGGGCAACACCAGCCACCATCTGTCCAAGGGCAGCCATTTTTTCTGACTGGATCAGTTGGCTCTGCGACTGCCTGAGTTGATGCAAGGTGTTGGAGAGATTGGCTGCGGTTGAACGCAGCTGTTCTTCAACAGCACCCAGAAGTTCAAGCACAGCACCCAGTCCGAGATAGTCACCTTCTTGGACGATGATAAAATCAACCGAAAGCGGCATGCGCATGAGCCGCGTAATGTAACTGGCTGCTTCACCGAGTTCGGAAGAGACATCCACAACCAGTGGCACGGGGTCCATAAATTCGCGTGCAGGACGGTCGCCATAGAGTTCACGCCCAAAACGCTTCAGAAAAATCTGGTTCAACTGATGTCGGCTGATCGTGCCAACAGGCTGATTGTTTTCCACAATCGCCAAAGACAGCACGTGTTCATGTTCGGGATCCAAAAAGGCATCAGCGATGGCTGTAATATGGGTCGATGCATCGTAGGCAGCTACGGGGCGCAATAGTTCCCGTAAAGAACGAACGGCAGACATCTATTACTCCCGAATTCATCCTGAGGGCCAACAGTGATGAGTATTCTATTCCGGGAGTATGACAGAATGTTGACGGTCAGACTTTAACTGAAGAACGACTTTGAGGCGTCGCTTGGAACAGACCACGTTGCGGAGGTTGGAAAATGACCCGGGTTCGAGATATCCGGTCGTGCAGACAGAGATGCTGTCGGTCAAACAGCTGCCACCAGTAGCCGATTCCGGCGATAGAGAAACCCAAAACCGCCCAGAAAAAGCGACGTAGTGCATCGAGCCATCCAAGGGGTTTGCCCTCAATGGATTCAACACGGATATGCCAGGTCTGCATGCCAAGGGTTTGCTGGTTGCGGACCCAGAAAAAACTGTAAAATAGTGCGGTCGTGAGCAGTATTGCCGGCAGAAGAATCAGGTGTCGTACGGTGTCTGGAAGGACAAAAAGTGATTGGTGTAAGGCCGCTGAGGTGGGTGTCAGCAGGCGGATCAGCACAAAGGCAACCAGAAAGTTGAGTGCTAGGAGGAGCAAGCCGTCATAGACCATAGCGGCGAGACGACGCCAAAGGTGGGCTTGGGTCTTGCCTGCTGCTGTGGTTTGTTCGGTTCCGGTGGCCATGGTTGTTCTCCATCATCTCAATGCAGAGCAGAGGGTGCCACTTTTGAGCGTGGACCTCAAGTATTTCTGAATTTCGTGTTCGCCATGTGTTTTGTCTTTTTAGCTTACTCGATAAGCTAAAAAATTGATGTTGATGAAATTTTGTACCAGACCCCAACGTAAGTTTAATGCTATGAGCAAGGCTTACTGGAACTCTGTTCGACGCTGGATCAGGCAGGACGAGAAATCAATGGACAGGAACGAGTGGATCTTGATGTTTTGGTTCCCGTTTTCTTGGTATTCGAGTATGGTTCTACTTGTTGGCTCTGGGGCGCTTAAGACTTAGCCTCAGGTGTAGCTTTCATGTATAGCTTTCATGTGTAGCTTTCAGGCCTAAGGAATCAAACGATGTACAATGGTGAACGACTGAACAGTATTACCCATCTGGTGGGCACAGTGCTGAGTGTCTGGGGCTCAGGTGCGCTCATGGCTGTGGCGGTACTGCATCACGATGGCTGGCGCACCATTGCTTTTGCGGTCTATAGTTTGACCCTGATCTTGCTCTACACTTTTTCGACGCTTTACCACAGTTTCAAAGGAAATGTTAAAAAGATTTTCCAAAAACTGGATCATACCGCTATTTATTTACTGATTGCCGGAACTTATACCCCTTTTACACTGGTTACGTTGCATGGAGTCTGGGGCTGGGCTCTGTTTGGTACCAACTGGGCGTTGGCGTTGATCGGGATGATTCAGGAATTCTGGCTTGGAAAGCGAACCCGGGCACTTTCGCTGGTCATCTATTTGGTCATGGGCTGGATGGTGGTTGTGGCGATTCGTCCTCTCCTGCATGCACTTGCACCTACGGGTATGGCTCTGCTGGCGGGGGGAGGCATTGCCTATACGCTAGGAATTACCTTTTATGTTCTGGATGACCGCATGCGTCATGCCCACGGTATATGGCATCTCTTTGTGCTGACAGGCAGTATTCTGCAATACCTCTGTATGCTTTTGTTCGTGGCTTGAGGTTTCAGGAATCTCCTGACCGGATTTTGCGTGACCCGGATCAAGGACATTGACCAACAGGAGCCTTATGCTCGTGACCTTTCCTTGAGAGGTTTGATCGCATGTCCTCGCATTTTGCCCTGACTCCGGAGCACATACTTCCGGCATTTGTGCTGAAAAGATTGCCAAGTCCCCGCTTCTGGGCACGGATTCAGCGCTGTCTACCACCGGGGTTCCGTCAGCGTCTCGCCCAGGAATTGCTCAGTCCGCGTCTGCTTGGGCAGTTGCCCGCTGAACGCATCCGCTTTCTGCAAGGGAGAACTCTGGCGATTCAGTGTCAGGACATGGAGTTGCGTCTGGTCCTGACGGTTGAAAACGACCGGATCTGTGTGCTGGATGAAAATCTTCCTGCGGATGCAACGGTTGAGGCCAATACGCTGGACCTGCTGTTATTGGCGAGTCAACTGGAGGACGCCGATACGTTGTTTTTTCATCGGCGGTTGCGGATGACGGGTGATACAGCCTTGGGGTTGCAGGCCCGTAACCTGATGGATCAGTTGCCCATTGATCAAATTAATCCGCATCTTGGGTTATTGCTCAACCATTTCAGCCGGATGGCAAAGGCGGCCCATCGGGCCCGCTACGCGGAGACACATTAAACATCAGGCTGAAGCTCAACCCAGTGCATGCCCGCTCGTCCATGCCAAGCGCCATTGCTTGCCCCGAACCGGGGCAGGTTTTTCCGGTTCTGGATGGCTTCGGACCAAGCATGTATGTGGCTGATGATGTCGGTTTGGGGCGATAGACGGGCCAGGCTGACGCCTTTGTGTTCCAGGTCGCTGAGTTCAGGTCCCAAATCAATCAGTCCTTCGCCAAGAACCTGAATTCCATTGATGCGAAGAAAAGTACTGCCTTCACGTGTTGAAAGTGGTAGCCCCTCGGGGTCCTGGGCGCAGCATAACTGGCAGTCGTCCTTGCTGCGCTGATAGGCTCGTGCCGAAAAACAGCGTGCGGACCATGAGAGTGCAGGTCGACCGAAAGCCAAGACCTCGATCTCAGGTTTTGGGCGATCGTCAGGCCATTGGGCTAGGACTTGCTGTACAAGATTCGCTCCTTGGTCAACAGGGACAACCCAGCGATACATGCCAAGGTCCTGCAGGTGCTGCAGAGCTTCGTGGTTATACAGGCTCAGGCCGTGTCCCGCGACAAAAGGGACTTTTTGGCTGGCGCAATACTGGACGGCCGCCATGTCGTTTGCTTCGATATGAAAGGAACCATTTTCAACCAGCCGACGCAGGGAGGCCAGTTCAGACTCTGCCTCAATCAGGGCAAGGCTGGAAAGCAGAACTTCCTTGCCTGCCTGCTGGAGCATTTGGGCAAGTTCCAGCCAGTCCGTGCGGCGCAGGGCACGTCGTTTGGAACAGACGGTCTCGCCAAGATAGACAACATCGACCGGTGATAAGGCTGCTTCACGATAAAAGGCGAAAACCTGTTCTCGGGGCCAGAAATAATGCAATGGTCCCAGACTGATACGCATGCCAAATTCCTCTCTGATTCAGTTCTGATTCAGTGCCAATCCCTTTGGTAGGGACCCAGGGTTGTCTGCTTGCCTTCCGCCACATGTGCCAGCGTCTCTTGCCAAGATGGTGCCACAATGAATTCAGTACTGCGCCTCGACAGCTGATCCAGTGCCTGACGCCAGACCTGGGTGACCTGTCCAACATAGGCTGGACCACGTTGACGCCCTTCAATCTTGACTGCGGCAACGCCCGCGTTGGCCAAGGCTGGCAGAATGCTCAGGGTATTGAGGCTGGTTGGTTCTTCCAAGGCGTAGTAAAAGTCCTTGTCGGCCTGATAGCGTCCTTTGCATACGGTTGGATAGCTTGCTGCTTCATCAGGTTGAAATTCATCAATCAGGACATCGCCAAGTCGCACACGCCGTTTGCCACCGGGCTGTTCCTGCCAGGTGACGGACTCGGCCGGGGAGCATACTCCGTCGCAATTGGGCGATTTGCCGGTGACATGACTGGAGAGCTGACAGCGACCTTCCACCATGATGCACAGACTGCCAAAGGCAAAAACTTCCAGCGCCACTGGTGATTTTCCGGCCAGTCGTTCCACTTGCTGCAGTGAGAGTACTCGGGGCAAAACCGCACGGCTGATCCCGTAATGTTCATGGAAGAACTGCAGGCTGGCGAGATTGGTAGCTGAGCCTTGCACCGAAAGATGGCGCGGTATATGTGGCCAGTAGCGTTCGGCATGCCGCAACATGCTAAGTTCAGCAATGATGAAGGCATCGACCCCCGCCTGTCCTGCGGCATCCAGCGTGGCTTTCCATTCGGCAAGATCGTCAGGACGTGGATAAGTGTTCAGGGCCAGGAATACTTTGCGATGCTGCGCATGAACCTGCCGCACTGTCTGGGGGAGGTGGTCAGGGGGAAAGTTCAGTCCCGGAAAGGCACGGGCATTACTACGGTTGTTGGCGCCAACATAAATGGCATCTGCGCCTTTTTCCAGTGCAACTTTAAGGGCTGCCGGACTTCCGGCAGGGCAAACGAGTTCCATCATGTACGTCTACAGGTCACGACCAAAGTCGTGTACCGGGTCTCCACGTCAAAAGAAGCTGGGATTTTAACATGGGGGTGATGTTGAACGGGGCGGGATGCGCCCCGTTCTTGAGCTGGATCAATGATTGGCCGGATGCAACAACTTGCTGGTGCTGGAGGTGGCAGGTAACGGTTTGGCATCCGCCTTTAACGGATGCAGCCACTGATTGACATCAACAAGTATATTTCCCGCCTCGCGCAGGAAACCATCCTTCTGGATTTCAGCATCGCTGGGGGTCATGCCCAAGGTATCAGCGTCGTTGTTCTCTGCGTCGTCCTTGGTGTTTAGCGATGCCAGAGGGGGCAATCCCTGTAGGACGCGCTTGTGGTTATCGATGGCCAACTGCTGTTTGTCAAGGTTCTTCTGTTCGGCTCGGCGGGTTGCTTCCTGCAGGCTGATCAGGGTTTTGTTGCGCTGATCACGGATCAGTGCCAGTTCTTCATTGGTATAAACAAAATCCGGTGCCGAATGGGTTCTCTGCTGATCCAGCAACTTCAGCCGGGGCAGGATGGAACTGAAGTCGGTGACCGGCTGATACTCCACCGCAGCAATACTGTCCCAAGGCATGGCATTGGTCTGGGCACTTTCACCGATATCCTTGTCATCAATCAGACTGGGAAAGCTAATATCAGGAATAATTCCCTTGTTCTGGTTGGAACCACCCGAGATCCGGTAGAATTTTGCCTCGGTTACCTTAAGTTCACCGTAGCTGAGGTCGCGCAAGGACTGAACCGTGCCCTTGCCGTAGGTTGTTGAACCAACGATCAGGCCACGATGATAATCCTGAATGGCTCCGGTAAAGATTTCGGAGGCAGAAGCGCTCAGGCGGTTGACCAGTACGACCAAGGGGCCGCTGTAGGCTACAGGTTCGTTGTCCGGGTTCCCGAGTACTTCAACATGGCCTTCCGAGTCACGAACCTGTACGGTTGGGCCCGGGCCGATGAACAGGCCAAGTAACTGATTGGCCTCACGCAATGCCCCGCCACCATTATTGCGCAGGTCCATGATCAGGCCATCAATATGCTGCTGTTCCAGGCCTTCGAGCAGGGCTTGCACATCTCGGGTGGTACTGCGGTAATTCGGATTGCCATCTTGTTCAGCCTGGAAATCAGCATAAAAGGCAGGCAGTTCAATCACCCCAATGCGGTAGGGATGATTATCGCGCTGAATGTTGATGATATGGCTCTTGGCTGCCTGATCCTGCAAGGCAACGGTATTGCGGGTGATGCTGATGATTCGGGTCTGGTGTTCATCATGGGCGCCCGCAGGCAATACCTGCAGACGAACAATGGAGCCCTTGGCACCACGAATCAGGTCAACGACTTCATCAATTCGCCAGCCAATGACGTCGACAAAATCTCCTTTCCCTTGGGCGACGGCAACGATGCGGTCCCCGGGTTTGAGTTGATGGGTCTTCTCGGCGGGGCCACCGGTAACCAGCCGGACGACCTTGGTGTATTCGTCATCGGATTGCAGAACGGCCCCAATACCTTCAAGGCTGAGACTCATGTTGATATTGAAATTTTCCGATACACGTGGCGAAAAATACTCAGTGTGTGGGTCAATGCTTTCCGTCAGGGAGTCCATGAAGATCTGGAAGGCATCATCCGGACGGGTCTGGTACAGATGACTCAGTTGGGTCTGATAACGCCGGGTCAGCAGACTCAGAATTTTCTCCGGTTTTTTGCCGGCAAGAACAAGACTGAGTTCCGTCGCTTTGACACGCTTGCGCCAGAGGTCATCCATCTGATCCTGTGTGGTGATCCACGCAGCATGTTCCCGGTTGGTTTCTAAAGTCTCAGGGGCACTGAAACCAATCAAATGGTGTTTTTCAACCAGCGATAATTCGAAGTTCAATCGGTTGATCATGCGTTGCTGAAAACGGTTGTACATGGCAAAAGCAGGTTGCAGGTTGCCATCCTTGATACCGACCGCCAGTGAGTCCTGATACTTCTGGAATTCCTGAATGTCAGAAGCCATAAAATAGCTGTGGGTCGGGTCGAGATCCTTCAGATAACGCTGATAGACGATCCCGGAGAAACGGGTATCTAGGGTGGGCTGCAGATAGTGAAACTTTTGCAGATCCCGGGCAACCTCTGCAGCTGCGTCCTTCTCTTTGGGAGTAGGACTTAAAACGGACACCGTTGCCTTGTTCACCGACAAGGTTGTTGATGCCTCCAGGCAAAGGGCTAGCAGTGTTGCAGAGATGAAAACAATACGACGACGGGTGTGTAGGGCAAGAAGCATCACGAATTCCGACTAGACCGGGTATGACCCAAGAAAGGGCATCCTAACAGAGTGCAAGTATAGGCACTTGCAGGACGCCCTACAATGCTTTGGCAGGATGTCGTATCATAAAAATTACCGGATGTTGCTGCCAGCCTTCGAGACATGGGCGCTGGTGGCATGTTTTAATGCGCCAGAGAATCAGGCCAAGGAAATTTACCATGTTGCGGGATGTGTTGATGCTGGATCTGGATGGTCCACAACTGAGCCAGGAAGAAGAGGAGATTCTGCGTCATCCCGGTGTGGGAGGAGTCATTCTGTTCAGCCGGAATTTTGTTGATGTTGGGCAGGTTCAGGCTCTGGTGGGGGCGATCCGGGCACAGCGCTCTGATCTGCTTCTGGCGGTGGATCAGGAGGGAGGGCGTGTTCAGCGCTTTCAGGATGGAATGACGCGTCTGCCGGCACTGGGGGCACTTGGCGATCTCTGGAAAAGCCAGCCTACAGAGGCTGAGGAAGCAGCTCATTTGCTTGGCTGGCTGATGGCCACTGAAATCTTGGCACTTGGGATTGATATCAGCTTTGCTCCAGTTCTTGATCTGAATCCGGGAGTAAGCGCTATTATTGGGCGCCGGGCGGTGCATGCGGATCCTGTTGTCGTAATTTCGGTGCTGCAGGCCTATGTCGAGGGCATGCATGCAGCAGGTATGGCAGCAACTGGAAAACATTTTCCGGGACACGGTTCGGTCGCTGAGGATTCCCATGTGGCCATTCCGGTTGATCGTCGTTCCATGGAAGCCGTCGAATCTTATGATCTTATACCTTTTGTGGCTTTGGTCGATCAGTTGCAGGGAATCATGCCTGCTCATGTCATTTACGAACGGGTTGCTCCGGATCCGGCCGGATTCTCCGCATTCTGGTTGCAGGAAATCCTGCGCCGACGATTGGGCTTTGCCGGGATGATCTTCAGCGACGATCTGAGCATGGAAGGGGCAACGGTGCTTGGAAGTTTTGCAGATCGTGCCCGGGGTGCCTTGCATGCTGGATGCGATATGGTACTGGTCTGCAACAACCGCGCTGGCGCACTTGATGTGCTGGCTGCGCTTGAGCAGGAAGACATGCCCGCGAATCCTTGGCGAAGAACAGCCATGCTGGGGCGTCCCAAGTTGACCTGGGACGGGATGCGTCAGCATTCAGACTATCGTCAGGCTTGTGACTGGGCAAACCGGTTAGGGTCCCTTTAGTTCCTGAAGCAGTTGGCTGAACCGGTCAATCCGGGTTTTGGGGTCGCTCAGGTCTTGGATAATCTTCAGGGTATTTCCTCCCTCAAGTTTGAACTTTCCCGGACTGTTCTGGATCAGGCGGATCAGCCGGCTTGGGTCGACACGGGTTTCCGGACCAAACTCGATGCGTCCGCCTTGGCTATGGCCATCGATCTTGCGAATGCCAAGCTGGTCGGCAAGAAAGCGTAATTTCTGCACATCGAACAGTTGCAGCAAGGGGGGTGGACAGAGGCCAAAGCGATCGATCATTTCTACTTTGATTTCATGCAGTCGCTCATCCCGATCTGCGGAAATGATACGTTTGTACATCTGCAGGCGCAAGGGTACATCGGGCAGGTAATCATCGGGAATAAGGGCTGGAATCCTTAACTGAATGTCGCTGTGCAACTCGAAAGGCTGATCGGCTTGGGGTGTGCGTCCCTCACGAATGGCCTTGACCGCTCGTTCCAGCATATCCATGTACATGCTGTAGCCCAAGGCATCCATGCTGCCGCTTTGCTCCTCACCAAGGAGTTCCCCTGCACCACGGATCTCCAGGTCTTCACTGGCCAGAACAAAACCTGAGCCGAGTTCCTGGGCGCGTTCCAGCGCTTCCAGACGTTTCTGGGCATCTGGGGTAAGCGACTTGCTGTCTGGGGTAAGCAGATAGGCATAAGCCTGGTGATGAGAACGTCCAACACGACCACGCAGCTGGTGCAACTGCGCCAGTCCCAACTTGTCGGCCCGATCAATGATCATGGTGTTGGCCGAGGGAATGTCGATGCCGGTTTCGATAATTGTTGTGCAGACCAGAACGTTGAACTGTTTGTGGTAAAACTGTTGCATGATGCTTTCAAGTTCGCGTTCCCGCATCTGTCCATGAGCGACACCGATACGGGCCTCCGGAACCAGAAGGGCCAGATTTTCAGCACAACGGCCGATGCTGCTGACATCATTATGCAGATAATAGACCTGTCCACCCCGCAGGAGTTCGCGCAGAATGGCTTCTTTGATCAGGGCGGATTCATGCTCCCGCACAAAAGTACGGATCGACAGCCGGCGATTGGGTGCGGTGGCAATGATGGACAGTTCCCGCAGTCCTGAGAGTGCCATGTTCAGGGTGCGGGGAATGGGGGTGGCGGTCAGGGTCAGCATGTCGACTTCGGCCCTGAGCTTCTTCAGGGCCTCCTTGTGCTTGACGCCAAAGCGGTGCTCTTCGTCCACAATCATGAGGCCAAGCCGGGCAAAGTTGATATCAGCTTGCAGCAGTTTGTGGGTGCCGATGACGATATCGATCTGTCCCTTGGCCAAGGCAATAAGGGTTTGCTGGATGTCACGCTGGGATCGGAAGCGGGAGAGTACCTCGATACGCACCGGCCAGTCGGCAAAGCGGTCGCGGAATGTCTCATAATGCTGTTGGGCCAGTAGGGTCGTGGGAACCAGAACGGCAACTTGATGGTTATTAAGAATGGCTACAAAAGCTGCACGCATGGCCACTTCGGTTTTTCCGAATCCGACATCTCCACAGATCAATCGATCCATGGGTTCGGACCGGGTCATGTCGTTCAGTGTTGCTTCGATGGCTGCAGCCTGATCTGCCGTTTCTTCAAAAGGGAATCCGGCTGCAAAGCGTTCATATTCGATGGAATCAATGATACAGGGTTGACGGGATCGGGCCGCTCGACGGGCATGGATGTCCAGAATTTCGGCCGCCACATCATGAATCTTTTCAGCGGCCTGCCGACGAGCCTTGCTCCATTGATCGCTGCCGAGGCGATGCAGTGGTGCGTGTTCTGGGGAATGTCCGGCATAGCGGGCGATCTTCTGCAGGTGAATCACCGGAACATAAAGTTTGGCTTCATCCGCATAAGTCAGTAGCAGAAACTCCTGTGCCTGACCATCAATTTCAAGTACGACCAGTCCATGGTAGCGCCCGATACCATGATCCTGATGAACCATTGGGCATCCCGGGGTCAGGTCAACCAAGGAACGCAGGGCCAGTTCTTCCTGAAAGTCTTGATGACTGCGACGCCGATGACGCCGCTGCATGACTTTAGTGCCAAAAAGCTGAGTTTCACTAATTATTTCAATTGGGTCAGTAATGAATCCTCGATCCAACATGCCCAGACTAATCGCTAGAGGGGCACTGGATTCAAGAAATTCCTGCCAGCTGGAACAGGGCTCGGCACTGAGTCCGAAACTCTGCAGATGTTCCCGCAGGCTTTCGCGTCGTCCTGCCGTCTCGCACTGGATCAGAATTCTTGGTCGGGGTGAACGGTTCAGGTGATGTCTTAGTGCTAAAAACGCTTCGGTTTCTCCGGGTTGGACGGGGAGGTCTGGCGAAGGATGCGTGCCAAGATCCATGTCTGTGGGCTGCATTGCACTGCTGACGCTCATGCGAATTCGTGGTTGTTTTTTGCAGTGGTGGTTAAATTCTTCTTCGGGCAGGAATACCAGATGCGGTGGCAGAAGTGGATGCAGCCGGTCGGAAAGACGTTCCTCATAGCGCCGCTCGATTTCGTTCCAGTAGCTGCGCATGGGTACAAGGATATCCTCAACTGTGACAATCATGCTTTTGCTGGGCAGATACTCCAAGAACGTACTTGTTCGGTCAAAGAACAGAGGGAGAAAGTACTCAAGGCCTGGGCTATGCAGGCCGCTTTGCACATCCTGATAAAGAGGGCAGGGGCGGGGATCGTTCTCGAGATGCTGTTCCCAGTTGCGTCGGAAACGCTGTCGTGCCGTTGCGTCAAGCGGGCATTCGCGGGCAGGGAGCAGATCAATCTGATCGACCTTGTTGGCGGAGCGTTGGGATTGTGGGTCAAAAGTACGGATCGAGTCGATTTCATCATCGAAAAATTCAATACGAACAGGTTGGCTTGATCCGATCGGGTACAAGTCAAGAATGGCACCGCGTACGGCAAATTCGCCGGGACCGTACACTGTCTCGACCGCACGATACCCCGCGTCATCCAGTCGCTTGCGCAGGCTGTTTACTGCAATTCGTTCACCCTTTACCAAGGGTTTGGCTTGCAGGGTGAGGTAGCCAACAGGAGGCAGGCGGGTCAGTGCTGCATTGATGGATGCCAGAATCAGGCCGTGCTGCATCTCCGGCATACGGCACAGTGTGGCAATGCGTTCGGACTGGATGTCCTGGTGTGGCGAAAACCGGTCGTAGGGCAGGGTTTCCCGATCTGGAAATACCAGTAGTGGCAAAGGGTCATTCTGCATGAAAAACTGCAGCTCAGCTTGAATGCGCTGCAGCTGTTGGTTATCTGTACACAGCATCAGCAGCGTACATCGATGCAGCTGACAGCACTCAATCAGGGCGAGCGCCTGCGCAGCCCCATGGGTCGAGGTCCAGTTCTGATAGGTTCCTGGTGCGGGGAGTTTGGATGGTATGGGCAACAACACGTAAGGGACTCTCTAGGCGATAATCGTTCAAGATGGCATTATGCGGTAATTCTGTACGGAGGCAAGTGACATGCTCATCATTGAAACCGATTCAGGGCAGGTTGGTTTACACCGGCATGAGGATGTGTGGGAGGGGTTGGGGATTCCCTATGCCGAACCTTTGCAGGGACTGGATCGCATTCGCGCCCCACGACCCCGGCAACCTTGGGCGGGCGTGTGGGATGCCAGTTCCTTTGGAGCGGCCTGTCCGCAGACATGCCCTGAGGCTTGGGGTATTGAAAAGACCGCACCGGATTGCCTCAGTCTGAACGTCTGGACACCGGACGTGAGCGGTAAAAGGGCCATCATGGTATGGATTCATGGTGGCGGTTACCTGGCCGGGGCTTCTTCCCAATCAATGTACCATGGTGCCCGGTTGAGCTCTGAACAGGAAGTGGTGGTCATCAGCCTGAATTATCGCCTTGGTATTTGTGGGTTTTCTGATTTTAGCCAAGTGGAAGGATTGCAGGCCGATAGCAATTGTGGGCTCAGGGATGTCCTGCTGGCACTGGAGTGGGTGCGTACCCATGCCCCTGTTCTGGGTGGCGATCCCGGGAGGATAACCTTGTTCGGTCAGTCAGCGGGTGCCATGCTGGTGGCGACCCTGCTGGCCGTTCCATCGGCCGGGTACCTGTTTCAGCGCGCAATTGTGCAAAGCGGCAGCGCTGATCATGTTCTGCTTTCGGAGGCAGCACGGACGGTGGTGGATCGGCTTGGCAGTGAAGTAGGCGATTTGCTGCGCTTTTGGCAGGAAGCCAGTTGGGATGAGCTCCTGTGCCAGCAGACAAAGCTGATGGACACCCGTCTGCCGCGGGCCAACTATCCGTTTGCTGATCTGCAGTTTGCCATGCCCGCCTTGCCGGTGGTTGATGGTCATTTGGTCACGGAATTGCCTTTGCAGGCTCGCATCTGCAAGCCTCTAATGGTAGGAACTTGCCGTGATGAGTGGTCGGTCTATCTCTGGATGCCACAACTTGTTGGCGGGCGGCCACGTCAGAGCGTGGCACAGGACCTGGATGCTTGGAAGCGCTTGCTGGAACGGGGGTTGCCGCAGACGCATGATACCGTTCAGGCGGTCTACGACGAACTGATGGCTGAAGCCGGGTTCGCTGATCGTATGGTCGCTGAAGAGACTGACCGGATTTTTCGCCACAGCTCACGGGTTCTGGCACGCCGTAACAGTTCGGTGAGTCATGTCTATCGGCTTGATTGGCCCTGTGTGGGCAATCGGCGTCTTGGGGTCTGCCACATGATGGATATACCTTTTGTTTTTGCTCAGGAAAATTCTGATCTTGGCCAGTTTCTTACCGGAATTAGTCCTGAAGCTCTGCGTCTTGGTCAGAGCTTGCGCCAGAAATGGGGCCGCTTTGCCCGTGGAGAGTCCCTGTTGCAGGAATGGCCTGATTATCGGGACCGGCATGAGATTCTTGTTTTTGGGGAAACGCAATCGGTGGAGCAAGGTCAGGATGAAGCCTCTCTGGCGGTGTGGGATTCATTGCGCAGTTTTGTAGAGGATCAGTAAATGAGCTGAACTTTAGCGAAAAACTGCGTTAAACTTGCAGGAGATCACCATATAATCAGGATAAAGATCATGGACCCGCATCAGCATCTGGAAAAATTGCTGAACCGGAATGTACCTTTGATGTCGCGCCGCACCTTGCTGCGCGCTGCTGCGGCAACGGCGACTCTTGTAGCAACCGGACTGGGAACAACCCGGGCTGCGCTGGCTGAAGATGAAATTATGGCCGTTCCCGCTGATTTTCAGTACCTTAGTCTGCTTGAATATCGTGTACTCAACAAGATCCGCCAGATTTTTATTCATCCTGAACTGGTTGGGATGCCCACGACCATTGATATTCCGGTGATGCTGAATATTGATCAGATGGTCGGTCGCCTGAGCAAGCCTGTGCGTGAAAATGTTAATTTGGCCGGCAAGATTTTTGAGTATAGCCCTGCCTATCGGCTGACCCGTTTTTCAGCCATGGATGCCGTCACGGCAGAACGTTATATGGAGTCCTGGCAACATGGGCTCTTCTTTCAAAGAGGGTTGATCACGAGCTTGAAGTCGGTGGTGGCTCTGGCCTACTGGCGCGATGCACGTGTTGAACCCTACCTGGATTATGATGGACCGGTATCGTTTCGTTGGGGCGTTCGCAAACTCGGTAATGCTCCCTTGCCGACCGATGTATAGGAAAGGGTTTGAGATGGAGTTTGTCGCATGATTTTTCGTGAAGTGCCCAAGGACGGAATTCCGGTTACCCAAGCTCGTGATTATGTGGAAAAGAACCGCAGAATCAGGGCAGATGTTGTGGTTGTTGGTTCGGGTTGTGGTGGTTCCATCATGGCCTTTGAACTGGCGAATGCCGGGTTTAAGGTGGTTGTTCTGGAATCCGGCCCTTATATTCCCAGCAGTGACATGCACGAGAATATGGCCGAGACCCTGCAGCGTAACTATGTGGATGGTGGTCTGCAGGTCAATTCGACCTTTGATGTGCCGGTGTTCGAAGGGCGTGGCATGGGTGGGTCAACCGTCATCGATGCGGCCGTTGCCTTTCGGGCCCCGGATTATATCCTGCAGCGCTGGGCCAAGGATCTCAAACTACCAGCGATGGCTCCGGATCAGCTTGAGCCTTTTTACCGCAAGGTAGAACAACGCTGGTCGGTTCATATCAATGAGCCCCATGAAATCAATGAAAATGCCAATAAAGTCATCCAAGGCTGTGATGATATGGGTTGGTCATGGAAGCCATTGGCCCGAACGGTAAAAGATTGTGCCCTGACCGGACATTGTCTGGCAGGATGCGTTTCCGATCGCAAACAGTCGAGTCTGGTGACCTATTTACCCTGGGCGGTTGCCCTTGGTGCTGAGCTGTATTCGGACTGCCACGTCTGGAAAATCCTGATTGAGAACGGTCGGGCTGCGGGTGTGATGGCCAATATCGTTGATCCTGATTCAGGCGAAATGGTCGCAGAAGTTCGGGTTGATGCCCAACTGGTTGTGGTGGCTGCCGGAGCGATCCAGTCGCCGATGCTGTTGCAGAAAAGCGGATTGGGTGTGCAATCGGGAATGGTGGGGCACAACCTCTACCTGAATCCTTTTGTTTCAGTCATGGGCAGGTTTCCCCAGGCTGTTTATGGTTGGCGCGGAGCCTTGTCCGGAGTTTGTGTGGATCAGTTTTTGGCTCCACATGACGGCAAGACCTTCATGATTTCGGGCCTTCCTGAGCCGGTTCAGTTGCTGTCAACCGGCGGGCTGGGTGTGCAGAAGACGCATTTACGTTTTATGGGGGAGTACCGGTATTACGCCATGCTGCAGACCTTCATCCAGGACGAGGGGCAGGGCTATGTACACTGGGAAGGACATCCGGTGCTGGGCAGCAAGCACATTGACTGGAATCTGAGTGAAAATAATTTCCGTGATCTGAAAACAGCTATTGCCAATGCCGCCCGTATTTTCTTTGCTGCGGGCGCAGAAGCGGTACTTCTGCCGACTTTTGACCGACAGGAGGTTGATTCGGTTTTCACTCTGGACAAGGCCCTGGGTGCGATCACCATGACTCCCAAGGGGATGTATGCCTTGCGTGTTGCCTCCCTGTCGCCACAAGGTACCTGCCGGATGGGGGCTGATCCCTTTAGCTCGGTTGTCAATGAGGTTTGTGAGTCCCACGAGGTCCATGGTCTTTTTGTGACCGATGCCAGCGTCCTGCCGGAGTCAGTAACGGTAGCTCCCAAAATGACGGTAGCTGCGATTGCTGCCTATGTGGCGGACTACATCGTTAAAAATCACAAGAGTTATCTCTGGTCCTGATGGCCTTGCCATGAGTCGCTTTCTTCGACCGCAGCAGGGTCTTGGCTGGCTTGATCAGCGGATGCCACGTCAGGTTCTGCTGTCAGGGCCAACGCCACTGACCCGTTGGGTCGATGCATCCCCGGGCGAATTCTGGATCAAGCGTGATGACCTCAGTCATCCTCTTTATGGGGGCAACAAGGTCCGCAAACTCGAATACATTCTTGCCCATGCATTGAATAAGGGCGTTCAACGCATTGTAACTTTTGGAGGTCTGGGCACCCATCACGGTGTGGCGACTACGATCTTTGGTCGCACTCTGGGGCTTGCGACGACCGTTATTCTATTTGATCAGCCCCGAACACAGGTCGTGGAGGAAAGCCTGGCGCTCCTGCAGAACTGGGGGGCAGAGCTATGGTTTCGAGGCAGCCTTACTCGGACCTTGTTGTCTTATGCTCTGGAGTCACGTTTGCGCCATCCTCAGGCGATGCGGCTTTTTGCTGGGGGTTCAAGTATCGAAGGAGGCCAAGCCTTTGTTCGGGCTGCTTTTGAACTCGGTCTGCAGGTCGAGCAGGGACTGATGTCTCGGCCGGATCGGTTGGTCGTTGCCGTCGGATCCTCTGCTACAGTGGCCGGGCTTGCGACAGGATGCGCTTTGATGGGTTGGAGTACTCGCGTAACCGGTATTCGTGTGGCTCCGGCCCGGCTCGGTTTTTTTGATGCATGTACCCTGGCAACCGTACGCAAACAGGCCAATGCGCTCAGTCAATATTGGCTGAGTTGGGGGGCACCCCGTCATCAGCTTTGTATTGACTGGGATGATGATGAGTTTGGTCTGGGCTATGGTCTGTCCACACCTCAGGGGACTGATGCTGAGCAGCTCTTCAGGTCGCAACTGGGGGTTCCACTCGACCCGACCTATACCGCCAAGGCTTTTGCCGGCGCGCTGAAGTGGCGCGCGCAACGACCGGACGAGACCTTGTTGTACTGGCACAGCCTCAGTTCGGTACCCTTTGAACAGATTTTGTATCAACCCATTTCTGCGAGAATTCCCTCTCTTTCCTTAGATTCCACTCTTTTCAGGGGTGGCCAAGGGGGGAAGTTCAGTTAGGGTTCGATGAACACTTGTCCGCGCATCACCCTTGCTCGGCGAGTTCCGAACCAGCCTTGCGCCAGCAGGGGGTCAAGCGGACGGTTTTGGGTTTGGCTTGGCTTTTGCCGCTGATTTTCTTGCGTGCTCTG
>JAJZHM010000031.1 GCA_021804485.1 Pseudomonadota bacterium
CTGCTGCATCAGATTCAATTGCCGAAAACTGACCAGGTTTTCAACCGTCGGCCGCACTTGCAGAACCCCTTCCTGGTCCACGCGGATAAAGTGACGTTGCACCACATCACTGGCAAGCCCCTGCACACGTTCCAGAACATAACGACCGGCCGTAGCTTGCGCCAGTACGTTTGAGTCAATATCCGTCGCCAGAATACGGATATCCCAACCGGAACAAAGATTGCTATCCAGAACCGACATAGCAATTGAATAAGGTTCTTCACCGGTCGAACAAGCTGCCGACCATATCCTCAGTTTACGACTGGCGGCATTACGCCGTACCAGATCAGGCAGAATGGTTGTACGCAATGCCTCAAAATGATGCCCCTCACGAAAAAAAGAAGTCAGATTAGTCGTAATGGCATTGACGAAAAAGCTCAATTCCGCAGTCGGGTTTTGTTCCAGATGCCGGCAGTAGGTTGCAAACGAGTCCAT
Organism: Pseudomonadota bacterium; assembly: GCA_021804485.1. Taxonomy (GTDB): domain Bacteria; phylum Pseudomonadota; class Gammaproteobacteria; order Pseudomonadales; family Moraxellaceae; genus JAJXWR01. The sequence continues at coordinate 475 of JAJZHM010000031.1, forward strand.
ATGCAACGCCCGAATACGCCGTACCAGCCGACTATAGACCATCTCTTTTTTGGCATCCGAGAGTTCGATCCCCGTCGTTTGCACCGCCAGACGACGCAAAAAATCATAGTCTTCAGTGCGCATCGGGAATTCCCGACGCATAAAATCATCGCGATCAGAACTCATCCCAATCCTCAGACTGCTGCTTCATGCCCTTCTGGACCGATGGGGCCTGAGTACGCGCATGCGGAACAAAATCTTCCCGTGAACGCTCCGACAGCTTGAAGAACTGCACCACGCCCAGCATGGTACGGGCCTGCTCGCTCATGGACTCACCAGCAGCAGCAGCCTGTTCCACCAAGGCCGCATTTTGCTGGGTCATCTGATCCATCTGGCTGATGGCCACATTAACCTGTTCAATCCCCATACTTTGTTCTCGAGCCGCACTGCTGATCTCCGAGATCATCGACGACACCCGCTCCACCGCCTGAACAATGTCGCCCAAGGTCTTGCCAGAAGCATGGACCAGATCCGAGCCATCCGCCACTTTAGCGACGCTGTCGCGGATCAGTTCCTTGATCTCGCGTGCAGCTGCAGCCGATCGCTGCGCCAGATTACGAACCTCCCCCGCAACAACGGCAAAACCACGTCCCTGCTCGCCTGCTCGTGCTGCTTCAACCGCAGCATTAAGGGCCAGCAAATTGGTCTGAAAGGCAATTTCATCAATCACACCGATAATATCGGCAATCCGCTTGCTCGAACTGTTAATGGCCTCCATGGCCACGACAGCCCGATCCACCACCTGACCGGCCGCCTGAGCTTCATCCCTGGTCGTTGATGCCAAGGTATTCACCCGATTGGCATTATCAGCGGTCTGCTTCACCACCGAGGTCATCTCTTCCATGCTCGAAGCGGTTTCTTCCAAACTGGCTGCCTGTTCCTCTGTCCGTTGACTGAGATCCTGATTACCCTGGGCAATTTCTGAAGCACCACGAGCCACCGACTGTGCCGATTCACGAATCTGCCGCACTACTTCAGCCAACTGATCAATCGATCGGTTTACATCCTCGCGCAACTGACCAAACAGCCCTTGGTAGGCATTGTCAATTGTCTGATCCAGACGTCCCTGTGCTAATCCTTGCAGCACCCGAGCTACATCGGTAATAACCCCTTCCATTACCTGGACCATCTCGTTGATGCCCTTCGAAACCGAGGCAAAAAATCCGGACTTGCCATCAAGGTTGGTGCGCGCGGTCAGATCACCCGACAGGATCGCCTGCATCACCCCATCGATCTCGGACTCAATAGCACGTTCTTGAGTCTGATCCAGCCACTCAACCACATAACCCAAAACCGTATCAGTTCCTTCGGCACGAATAGGATTGAGGGTCAAACGAAAATGCAGACGACCCATACGGATATTGGAGCGATGCATGCCTTTGACTTCACTCAGCAGCCGACGCTGATGCTGGGGATGCTTGTGAAACACATCAATGTTTGAACCCACCACCTTGTCAATATCAAAATGCGGCAAATCCTTGCGTATTTCATCCTGATGATCCCGAAACGTCTGACGGAATGCCCCATTGATGTAGATAATAACGCCAGCCGCATCCGCAATGATGATGTTGGTCGATGAAGAATCCAGCGACGACAAAATACGCTGCGTATAAATCTCCTTGCGCAGAATGTCGGTCATATCGGCCCACTCGACCACATAACCCATTCGCTCTCGGGTCGACTCATTCAAGATAGGATTCAGGGTCAACCGGAAATGATAAGGACCAATGGATATCTTACCAACATGTGTACCGTTTAACCGCTCCATGATGCCGCGTTGATGGGCAGGATGCTTATGAAAAACATCAATATTAGTACCGACTAATCGATCGAGATCAAAGGCAGGCAACTCGTGCCGGATGGATTGCTGTTTATCACGGAACATGCGGTCTATAGCACTATTAACAAAAATAATCACACCATTCATGTCGGTCATCATGATGCCGTTGCTGGTCGCATTCAGGGCAACGACAATCCGGTTACTTTCTGCCAGTTGGACGCGATCCTGTTCCACCCTGGAAGACAGTTGCGCTTGCATCCCTTTCAAGGCTCGGCGCAAATGAGCAATTTCATCCTCGCCATCGTCATTAATCGAATGATCGAGGCGCCCTGTCGCCATGCCATTAAAGACAGCAATGACCTCATCAAGGGGTCGAATTAACTTCAGATTCAGCAAACGCACAAGGAGCAAAAGAGACATTCCGATCAGCAACAAGGTTGCCAAAATGATGGAATTACGGATCATGACCACCTGAGCCAGCATTTCGGCGGTGGTTTGCGATGCCACAATATACCAAGGCATGCCCTTGAACCGAACGTAGTAGAGTAACCGTGCGCCATCGGTATCGGTATAGTTGAGAGAGCCCTCCTGAACATCGGCCGTCAGGCTTTTCGCCCATGCGCCCAAAACAGCATCGTCCTCAAGATTCCCTGCCTCATGCCCTGGAAAATGATAGGCGCGGACATGTCCTTGATCCTTAATTTGCACAATCGAAACAAATCCAGTTTTTCCCGTCGCCTCATCGGTAGCACTACGGATCAGTGAGGCCAAAGCCTGCTCGGCATTTTCGGCGCTAAAAAGACAGCCAATCAATTGACCCTGGGCATCTTTGATGGGCTCATAATCAGCGATAAAGTCTGATCCAAAAAGCTGCGTCCAGCCACGATAGGCCTTACCCTGCATCAAGGCCTGATAGGCCGGGCTCTCATGAGCGAGCATGGAATGTACCACTCGCTCGCCACGATCATTACGCACCGTAGTGGCAATCCGCACAAACTCATCAGCGTGTCGCACAAAAATCGTGGCCGCAAGCCCATCCTCTGTGGCAAAACGATCCAGCAACGATTGCTGCAATTCAACGCGATTGCCCGCATTAAGCAGGTCACCATTGGCAGACAGCGACCAGCTATCGGCAAATGCGTGCGCCAAAGAACGGTTCAATAAATGCCCTTGCTCAAGCAAATCATCAATATATGCTTCAACAAGATGCGACACCCGAATCACGGATTGCTGATTTTTCTGAGCGACCGATCGAACACTGCTCTGTTGCACATAGAGAGTCAGCGGCAAATAAATCAAGACCGAAACACCCAAAAGCACCAGCCCAAGCCAGACCGCCAGTTGACGACTCAGTGATTTTTTCATCCATTGTTTCATATAACCTGCTCCTCAAACAAACCAGATCACGAAGGCATCGCCTGTGAACCATTCAGTTCCTGGGGTTGTATAAGACCGAGTGCCGAGTCTGCCAGATTAAGGACCCGATCCGAACTCAGCAACACATTGGTATCCAGCAGCACGATCATCTGCTGATTGACACTGATCAGTCCGCGAATGTAACTGACATCAACCTGCTGGCCGAGGTCGGGCGGCGAACGGACTTCTTCTGGCCGCACATCGTGCACATCCGAAACCGCATCCACCATGACCCCCATAATGCGATCAGCCTGTTCAGTCTGCACTTTCAGGACGATAACCACAGTCACCGGCGAGATTTCTAGCGAAGGAAGTCCGAATTTTTTCCGTAAATCAATGATGGGTACAATAATACCGCGCAGATTGATCACCCCACGCACGTACTCAGGTGCATTTGGAATCAAGGTCGGGTGATCCCAGCCACGAATCTCCTGCACGCGCAGAATTTCAACGCCATAATTTGCCCCCGCCATCTCGAAGGTCAGGTACTGGGTCGGCTTGCGCGTCGATTCCGCCCCCTGTTCCGTCGCTATCAGCCGCTCCGACATACCGCACTCCTCATTATTCCTGTGCAGGGCCGTCTCCTGGCCCCATCTACAAAGCCTTTTGATTGTGACTGGACTGACCGGCAATACTCAACACCGCCGAAACATCAATAATCAGCGATACGCGACCATTACCTAAAATGGTGGCACCCGAAATACCCGGCACATGTCGATAGTGCGTATCAAGCGCTTTGATCACCACCTGCTGCTGAGATAACAGGGCATCGACCTGCAGTGCCAGCATTTCAGAACCCGCCTCAACAATCACTAGGATCGACTCTCGGGGGGTCTGAGCCAAACTACGCGGCCGTTTTAAATGAAAAATCTCCTCAAGGCGCAGCACAGACAGATAATGCTCCCGCCAGGGAAATACCGGTCGGGAACCCGCCATGGCACGAATCTGACCGGGCATCACTGGAATGGATTCAATCATCGACACCATTGGAAGAACAAAGACTTCATGGGCCACCTGCACCAATTGGCCATCCAGAATAGCCAGTGTTAAAGGCAACCGCATGATAAAGGTTGAACCCTGCCCAAGATTGGTACGCACCACAACCGAACCTTTAAGAGCCTCGACATTACGACGCACGACATCCATGCCCACTCCACGCCCAGACAGGTCTGAGACCTGCTCTGCCGTAGAGAACCCTGGAGCAAAAATCAGGTCCACCAGTGCATCATCACTTAAAACAGCATCTGCAGCCAAAATACCTTTTTCAATCGCCTTGGCACGAATACGCTTTGGGTCAATCCCCCGACCATCATCGCGCACCTCGATCACCATATGCCCGCCCTGATGGTAGGCATCCATGGTCAGAATTCCGGTCGTATCCTTACCTGCAGCGCGCCGTTCCTCTACCGGCTCAAGACCATGATCCAGAGCGTTGCGAACCAGATGGGTCAGTGGATCGGCAATTTTCTCAAGAACCGTCTTGTCAAGTTCGGTATTTTCGCCACGCAGATCCAGATGTACCTGCTTGCCCAACTGCGCCGCCGTATCTCGCACCAGTCGAGGGAATCTGGAAAACACAAAACTGATTGGCAGCATGCGAATGCGCATGACATTTTCCTGCAACTGTCGGGTGTGCTGCGCCAGTTGTGCCAGTCCATCCTGCAAGCGCCCAAGCTGCTGCATGGAAAAATTTTCACCAACCTGCTGCAGCATGGACTGAGTTATGACCAGTTCACCGACCAAATTGACCAGCGCATCCACCTTGTCCAGACCCACCCGAATCGAACCAGCATCCCGCTCAGCCACCACGGCCATTTTGCGTGCTGGTTCCGCGACCCCTGCCGATTGTTGGGTTGGCGCCACAATTGAAGATGCAGCATCCCTGTTCGGTTGGTCATAACCTACAACTTGACTACGAGCATGTTCCGATTGAGGTATCGCATCTAATCCCGTCGTGGAATCTGCGTTGCTTGCTGTCTCGCGCTCAACTGGCTCCTGCATACGGATATCCAGTTGACACTCATCCAGAATCCAGTCAAAAGGCTCCTGCAACCGTTCCCGGCTGAGCGATTCCCCGCGAAGGCGAATCTGCCAGCGCATGTACAGCTGTTCCGGCTGAAACACCTGCCATTCAGGCAATTGTGGGACATAAGCCTCAGCATGCCATTCTAAGGCCAGCTCATGCAGCTCACGCAGGATACGTACCACATCATTGCCGTTCTGCAGAATATGTGCCTGAGGCACAAAATCAATCAGCCAAACATTTGAAGCCGGATCTGAAGTTGGATCTGAGGTCACTCCCGCGACCGTATCAGCCTGTTGCGCAGAGGACTGTGCCTCATCATCTGCCAGTAAGTGCAGACACTGCTCATGCAACTGTTCAGCCTGACTGAGATCAAGGGGCTGATTCTGCATCTTGGCGGAAATCATCGCCCGCAAAGCATCCACAGCACGCAGTAAATGATCGACCAAGGCAGCCGTCATCGGACGTTTGCCTTCACGCACCTGATCGAGCAGGGTTTCTTCAACATGAGTAAGATCAATAATTTCCCGCAGACCAAACGTACCACTACCACCTTTAAGCGAATGCATGGCCCGAAAAACAGCATGCACCGCTTCCATATCAGGTGCCTGCAAATCCATGGCCAGCAACGAGGACTCAATCAAATCGAGCCCCTCAAAGCTTTCCTCATAGAAAACTGCCATGAACTGGCTGATATCAATGGCCATGTTGCATGCTCCGGATCGTTCGGATCTGACTAGCCAATGACTTTCTTGACCGTTTGCAGCAATTGTTCCGGACTGAAGGGCTTGACGATCCAGCCCGTTGCCCCAGCTGCCTTGCCTTCAGCTTTTTTGTCACTCCCTGCTTCCGTTGTCAGCATCAGCATCGGCACCAAACGGTAGCCATCCAAGGCGCGCAACTGTTTGATCAGGGTAATCCCATCCATTTTGGGCATATTAATATCAGAAATCACCAGATCGAAACGCTGACGCTTTGCCAGATCAAGAGCATGCTGCCCATCGGTTGCTTCAGTCACCTGATGACCCGCACTTTTTAAGGTAAAACTCACCATTTGCCGCATGGAAGCAGAATCATCCACAGCCAGAATCGACGCCATATCCTTAATTACCCCCAACGCCACGATCATTTTGGACGGTCGCCTCTGCCACCAGTCCATCCAGAAACTTCCCCATACCGGCCATCTGCCAACTCATCTGTACCGGCTCTGGAACATGTTCGAGGAGCAAACGCCCCCCTTTTTCTTTCAAGTGATACGCCAACACGACAAGCATTTGCAGCCAGGACGTATCCATCCGCTCCACCGACGCACAATCAATCACCCATTCCTGAGTTAAATCCATTTCTTCAGACAGCACGGTATAAACATCCGCTATCGAACGCAAGTCGAGGACTCCACCCCATTGCAGCCGTTTAACGGTCATGCATGAACCTCACTGGATGACTTTTTTGAGCTTAAGAATCGCTGAACCTACAGTATTGGATGCAAGTGTATAGGGTGTACCAAATCCGAGTTCTTTTTCTGCATCGCTGTAATTTCGGTCATTGATCAGTTTCGCAACATATCCTGCTGCAACATGAAACTCTTTGTGTTTTTGAACAAGAAAGGCAAATTCTGGCTTTGTTCCAAACGAACTTTTGCCATCACTTTACAGCCATTTCCCGAGCATACAGGCATCATCTTTGCAAATGGTTGCATGATCCATGGTTTCATGACGTTCCATAGCCGAGCGGAACTTAACTTTCCACTCGGCGTGCTTGGCAATCGCATCATCCAGATTCATCGTCCATACCCCCAACTGATTTCATTAATAGAGAATATTACAAATGCATCTTCATAATAGCCACTAAATACGAAGCTGCCATGACAACCCTTACAATATTTTGACTCATCATTCCGTTTCAATCGTGCCTAGAGAGTTTCACCGACAGGCCCAGGGATACGGCTCATGAGTAACGATCTCGACTGCGCTGATTAAACTCATCAAGTTGCCGCTGTTCGGCCTGATCGGCCTTACGGTCAAGCCTGGCCTGTTCCTTATCGACCAAAGCCTTCAGTGACTTGACCCGCACATGCTGCGCCAGCCAGCGTTCCTGCTGACGAGCGCATTGCTCCCTGAAATGATCGATTCGGGCTGTCTGCTGGCTCATGGCCTCACCGAGTTTCTGCAGGAAATGGGTATATTGCGCCAGATGCTGCGCTGTCAACGACTGCCCGGAAGAAGGCGCCTGTCCCAGATAAAACTGCCGATGCTGCTGCAACTGTTGGGCCTGTTGTTCTTCCCGTTCCAGCATCTGCCGCATGGCGGCCAGGCGTTTTGATTCGGCAGCTTCAGCTTCCTCAGCCATGCCAACCACTTTATGCAGGGATTCAAGGCGCATGGCCCAAGGACTCCGTTTCAGGCAGGAAGACTGGCCACCAGTCGCATCAGGTGCGACCGGGAAGCATCAATACTGGAGGCTTCCAGCATGGTCTGTCGTAGAAAACCCAGGATTTCCGGGCGATGCTCTAACACAAAGTCGGTATCGGCATCCGCACCACGAGCATAAGCTCCCAGACTGATCAGATCCCGATTCTGCCGGTAGCGAGACCACATTTGCCTGAAGCGTAGTGACATACGCAGATAATTTGGATCCGACAGCACCTGCATTAAACGGGAAATGGATGCTTCGACATCAATGGCTGGAAAATGCCCTTCATCTGCTAGATTCCGACTCAGCACCAGATGACCATCAAGGATGGCACGAGCCGCGTCGGCAACCGGATCCTGAAGATCATCGCCTTCGGTCAGGACGGTATAAAAGGCGGTCATGGACCCCTGACCATTACGTCCATTACCTGCCCGCTCGACCAGTGCCGGTAATTTAGCAAAAACCGAAGGTGGGTAGCCCTTGGTTGCCGGCGGCTCACCTATAGCCAGAGCAATTTCACGCTGCGCTTGGGCAAAACGGGTCAACGAGTCCATCAGCAAAAGCACATGCAGGCCCCGATCCCGATAATACTCAGCCAGAGCTGTGGCATAGGCAGCGGCATGCAGACGCAGCAATGGTGGATCATCCGCCGGTGAAGCGACCACAACGGCACGTCGCAAGCCTTCCACACCGAGAATATCGTCGATAAACTCCTTAACTTCACGACCACGCTCGCCAATCAGGCCGACGATGGTAATATCCGCCTGGGTATGGCGAGCCATCATGCCGAGCAGCACACTCTTACCCACCCCGGAGCCTGCGAACAGACCCATGCGCTGTCCCCGACCCACGGTAAAAAGGGCATTGATGGCGCGAACGCCAACATCAAGAGGCATGCGTATGGGTTGGCGACCAAGCGGATTAATGACCATACCCTGCAGGGCAACTTGATCTTCAGCATACAAAGCTCCGCCACCATCCAGAGGCTGCCCCCGCCCATCGAGCACGCGGCCCAGCAGACGCATTCCCGCAGGGAAACGGGCCAGTCCGGACATTGGATAGACCCGGGCACCGGGCTTCAGGCCCTCAATCGTGGATACTGGCATCAAATAGGTGGCATGTCCGGAAAAACCAACCACTTCCGCTTCAACAGCAGGCAAGCCATCGCGTTCAATCTGACAGCGACTACCGGTCACCGCCTCCAGACCCACCGCTTCTAGGGTTAACCCCACCATCCGGGTTAATCGACCTGCCATCGGCAAGGACACCGGAGCAATCCGATTCAACCGCCCCTGCAGGCGCTCATGAAGACTCATGTGTCGCCTCGAGCAGAGCCACAACCATGTCCCGACGCACCTCGATGCGGGCATCGACATATTGCTGCGGGGATTCAACGATACAGCCACCCTGACTGATCACCGGATTTTCCTGGATACGCCAATGGGACTGCCAGAGTTCATGCGCCTGCAACTGACTGCGCAGCAGCGCCACATCCTCCGGATTCATCTGTACAGTAAGTTGTTCAGCACGCTGGGCCATCTGGGCAATCAATTCCACAATACGCTGGCGCAGTGGCTCAACATTCACCTGCACTTGATAGCCGATCACAGCCTGCGCCAAGGCTTGCACCATCTGCAACACATCTTGTTCCAGAATTTCTTCCTGCTGCTGCATGGGTTGGGTAAAGGCATTGATGACATTACCCAGACGGGTGGCCTGCGCAGTAATCTCCTCGCGTGCCTTTTGCCAACCCTCCTCGTATCCGCGCGCCTCACCCTCAACCTTTCCTTCTTGGCGTCCCAGTTGAAATCCTTCGTCATAGGCAGACTTACGGAGCGTCTCCAGTTCCTGGGCCGTGGGCAGTTCCATACGCTGCTCCCGGGTCGATGCAGGACGCGGGGGACGACGTCCTGGCGCAGTACGCTCTTCCAGAGCCGGAAGTTCCCAACGTTCAAAAGCCGTCAGTTGCCCGGCAGGAATCGTCAACGGCTTGTCTTTCATAACACCTCACAGGGTTCAGAGCATCTGCTCACCACCCTTGCTTCCGAGGACGATTTCACCCGACTCGGACAAACGACGTGCCACCGCCAGGATTTCCTTCTGAGCGGCCTGCACTTCACTGACCTTCACCGGTCCCTTGTTTTCTAGATCATCCCGCAACAATTCCGAAGCCCGCTTCGACATATTGCGGAAGATTTTTTCCCGCAACTCCTCATCTGCACCTTTCAGCGCCAGAATCAGTGTTTCCGAAGCAATTTCACGCAGCAGACTCTGAATCCCACGATCATCAACCTCCTTCAGATTATCGAACACAAACATCAGATCGGCAATCGAATTAGCCAACTGCTCGTCCGTTGTCTGCAACGACTCCATGATCTTGGCTTCAACACCCGTATCCAGAAAGTTCATGATGTCTGCAGCACACTTGACCCCACCCAGCCCTTTCTGGGGGGCATTGGTCGCCGAAAACTGCTTTTCCAGAATATCATTTAGCTCTTGAATAGCGGTAGGCTGCACTGAAGTCAGTTTGGCAATACGTACCACAAGATCGATACGGGTATTTTCTGGCAGACTTTGCAAGACTTCTGCGGCCTGATCTGCCTCAAGATAAGAGATCACAATGGCCTGAATCTGCGGATGCTCGTAACGGATCAGTTCGGTGACACTGCGGGCATCCAGCCATTTAAGGGTGTCCAGTCCTTTAGTACTCCCGCCCAGCAAAATCCGGTCAATCAGCGAGCCAGCACGATCTTCACCTAAGGCTGAGACCAGCATCTTACGGATATAGTCTTCATTGCCAACGCCCAGTCCGGTCTGTTCCCGTACAACACTGATAAAATCATTAAACACAGTTTCAACACTGCCACGCTGCACATTGGCCAACTGTGCCATCTTCATGCCTACTTTCTGCACCTCGCGTGGACCAAGGTGCTTGAGGACCTGAGCTGCGTCCTGCTCCCCAACGGTCATGAGCAAGACCGAAGCCCGATCCAGCGGTGAAAGCGGACCACTCATTTCAGTTGATTTGGAATCTTCTGCCATAACACCTGTCTCCTCAACTGAGTCTCACTCAATCCTACCTCACTCAAGACTCTTCTGCATTGATCCATTCACGCACAACCTGAGCCACACGCCCCGGATCTTCGGCAATCATCGCCTTGACTGCAGCCAACTGACTCTCAAAACCTTCATGCGGACCCGGCAAGAGCAGATCGCCCCCAGCGCCGGTCAGGGTTACTTTGCCATGCCCATCATGCCCCCCTTCACCCCCACCTGACAAGCCAAAGTCGCCCAGCGATTCCCCCTGATTGCCTGCATCTTCTGCAGACGCAGCAGGCTCTGGACGCATGGACAGATTACGCATGATGGGCCGCAGCACAGTCATGACCAGCACCACGACCACCAGCACACCCAACACCTGTTTGCTCAGGCTCAAAAACCAGTCCTGTTGCCAGAAGGGGATCTTCTGATCCGGACCACCGGCCAAAAGACTTTCATCAATAAAGGGCTGATTAACAATGGATACCTGATCCCCTCGCACCGGATTAAAACCAACGGCATCCTTGACCAACAGGGTCAACTTGTTCAGCTGATCCGGTGTGAGTGGCACCCGTTTCAGAACAGGGACCGACTTTCCCTTAGCGGATTTGGTCGGTGCCGTACTGAAAACATTATTGACCACAACGGCTACCGAGATACGTTTCAGCGTACCAACCTGCTGCTGGATGTGGCTGATGGTTCGATCCAGTTCAAAATTCTTGGTGGCCTGCTGCCGTTCACTGCCCGTAGCGGTCGTTGAAGCCGTCTGTGCGGTTGAAGCTGCACTCCCAGGAGCAGCTGCGGTCGCCGGCGCGCCATTAACCGGCTGACTGGCCGCATTGGTTGTCGCCGGAACCTGTCCGGCTGGAGGAGGCTGATTGGACAGCGCCCCCGGCACGCCCTGTGTGCCCGCATTCGGCCCCTGAACTTCTGAAACAGTCTGCTCACTACGCAGGGAAGGTTGATTGGGATTGAAATTCTCCGAAGTCTGCTCGACCTGAGAAAAATCCATATCGGCTGAAACTTCGGCATGAAACCCTCCCAAGCCGAGCACCGGTGACAGAATACTGTCAATTCGTTTCTGCAGATCATGTTCCAGATTCGTCTGTGCTTCCATCTGATGAGAGGACATCATCGCAGCCGGATCATTGATATCATTGGACAGCAACTGGCCATTCTGGTCGACCAGAGTTACATCCTGAGCCCGCATGCCTGGCACACTGGCCGCCACCAGATGAACCATAGCCGCCACCTGTGAGCGATCCAGGTTTTTTCCCGGCAGCAACTGCACAAATACCGATGCCGAAGATCGTTGGTCATCTTCCACAAAAACCGAGTGCTTGGGTATAGCCAGATGCACCCGTGCCTCCTGTACCCCCGCCATAGCTGCAATGGTTCGGCCCAATTCTCCTTCAACAGCGCGGTAATAGCGCGCCGTTTCCATAAACTGGCTCGTACCAAACTGGCTGCTGTCAAGCAGTTCATAACCCGGATTTGGCTTTGGCATTAAACCACTACTCGCCAATTTCAGTTTGGCTTCAACAAGATGCTGCTGATCAACCATGATGACCCCACTGTCGGGGTCCAGCCGGTATTCAATATGCGCCTGTTCAAGCAAGGCACCGATCTGGGCCGCTGCCTGGGAATCTGGTTGGGTGACCAGAGTCTGATAGGATGGCTGTCGCGACCAGAGCACAACGGCAAAGCCAAGCGCCACACTGGCGGCGAGACCCACCATAATTCCCATCTGGCGCAAAATGGTTAGTTTGCTTAAGTTGTCCAGCATGGTCGACTGAACACTGGCATGACTCACGGCACTGGCAACTTCACTGGCAGTCTCGGACATGATGCGTTACCTCAGATCGACATACTCATAATTTCTTTATAAGCATCGATAAATTTGTTACGAACCTGGGTCATTCCCTCAAAGGCCACATTGGCTTTTTGCATGGTGACCATGACCTGGGTCAGATCAACCTTGCTGTCCCCCATCTCAAATGCCTGTGCCATATTATTGGCACTGGTCTGCAGTTGGTTGACATTGTTAATGGCATGACCCAAAACCTGACCAAAAGACACCACGGGGGCTGAAGATGGGGCCTGCGTTGCACCTGCCGGCCGTATCGACGCATCCAGCGCCGAGCCAGTCACCGACGCATCGGCCTGCTGCCGCAGCCGATCCATCTGAGCCAGCATTTGGGACATCTGACTGACACCCTGAATCATGATCCACCTCGAACTTCAAGGAATATTGGTCTCCGTTCAAAGACGAAGCACAGATCATGCCAAGAGTGAATCTATTTGACAACGCGCAACGAAGGCCGTTTGGCCGCAGCTTCCCCAGAAGGATCAGGCTGTTTTGGTGGCTGAGCATCTTCCGGGGGCTGAGGCTCATCGTCCTCGAAGAACATACCCTGGCCATTTTCACGGGCATAAATCCCAAGCACCGCTGTTACCGGGATATAAAGAGATCGGGGAACACCACCGAAGCGTGCCGAGAAGGTCAGGGCATCATTAGCCATATGCAAACCCTGCACAGCCGAAGTACTGATATTAAGAACAATACGCCCATCGCGCACATATTCAACCGGCACCTCCACCATAGGCATGTCGGTCGCCACCAGAACATGCGGTGTCAGGGCATTATCCATCAGCCATTCATAAACAGCCCTAATCATGTAGGGCTTACTGGATGTCATCATCGCGCTTTCTTGAACCTCTAAAACTCAATCCGATAAGTTTAACCTAATCCCGACACCCGACACTCAGGAAAGCGGATTCTTTTTACGGCTGGTACGCCGCCGACCTTGCTTGAACTCATCAAGCACACTGGACACCTGAGCGCGTTCGAGAATCAATGCCGCCATCTTGCGGGCCTGATTGACCTCACGGGTCGTCAACAGGGCCCGTATCCGATCAAGACTCTTCTGCCACAAGGCCGGAGCCTTATCACCCGCCTGCATGATGGCAGCCCTCAGCAACGCATGTGCCACCGTTGCCGAGGTTTCAACCCCTGTGCCCTGTTCGTAGCAACAGGCAAGATCATACATGGCGACTATTGACCCACTATTGGCCGCCTGCAGAATCTGATTCACCTTCTTGAAGGAATCCGGTTCAGCTTTATCCGCATCTGCAGCAGGAGGGGCCGACACCGCTGTGTGGCCCGCCTCAAGGGCGCGCTGACTCCAGAACCTAGCCTGATCCGGATCAAGGGCCACACCTTCCCCCCGACTGTACAAATCCGCCAGAGCCAAGGCAGCCTCTCCGTGACCTGCCTGAGCTGCTTTCAGCCACCACTGTGCCGCCTGTTGTGGATCAGCCAACCCAGTGCTTCCTTCAGAAAAAGCTTTGCCTAAGCGGTATTGGGCATCAGGATGTCCTTGCTCGGCCGCCTTTTCCCAGTGCGCCACGGCCTGAACCGGGTCAGCCTCAATCCCCTCACCGGCATGCAACGCCACACCCAGATTAAAGTGCGCCAGCGCATGACCTTGCCCTGCCGCTTTTGCCCAACAGACACAGGCCAGAGTTGCATCGGCAGCAACACCCAAGCCGTTTTTCAGCAAGACCCCCAAATTATTCAGAGCATCGGCATGTCCGCGCTCAGCGGCAAACGCATACCAACGAAACGCCTCCGGCAAGTCAACAGCGCCACCTAACCCCCAGTAGAAAAGATGGGCCACTTGCGCCGCAGACTGAACATGTCCGTGTCCGGCCGCCGCCAGATACCAGGTGCGCGCTTCCGCCACATCCTGGGCAACCCCCGAACCACGCTCATAAATCTGTCCCAAAGCATACAGGGCTTCCGCAAAGCCCTGGGCAGCAGCTTTTTGTAGCCAGAACAACGCCTCATCAATATCTTGGGCTCGTCCTCGTCCGTTCAAAAGCATCAAACCTGCCTGCAATTGAGCTGCAGCCAGACCCTGTTCGGCGGCACAGAGAAACCAGCCGAGGGCCTGCATATCATTCTGCGCAACGCCCCGACCATGATAATAAAGTCCGGCAAGGTTATTCTGGGCATGCGCACAACCAAGCCGGGCTGCCTTCTGGTACCAGAGCCGGGCTACATCCAGATCAACGGGCACACCCTTTCCCAGTTCACAGAGCACGCCGAGCTGATGCATGGCATCGGCATTACCCAGCCGTGCCGCTCTCAGGTAGCAGCCGCGCGCCTGATCCAACTGAACCGGTATACCCTGCCCAAGCTCAAACATCAGCCCCAGACGGGTGAGAGCCCCGGCATGCCCCAGACTGGCCGCACGATTCAGCCAGTAACGTTGTTGCTCCTGAGCATCTTTATTCCATTCACCACGAACAAGACACTCCGCCAGCACATATTGCGCTTCAGCATGATCCTGTTCAGCCGCCCTTGACAGCCAGTGCAGGGCCTGTGCCAAATCCAGGTTGACGTTCATGCCATGGCAATAGCGCACCCCTAACAGGTACTGAGCTTCGGCAAGACCCTGGGAAGCCGCCTTCCTGTACCACTCAATAGCCCCAATCCAGTCATGATCGCTGCCCATTTCCAGAAGAACGGCCATCGCCAATGCAGCCTGGGTATGTTCCTGACCGGCAGCTTTCAGGTACCACTCTCGGGCCTGATCCCGATCTTGGGGTACACCGGTACCCAGTCGGTAGCACTGTCCCATCTGATACTGAGCATCAGCATGTCCATGCTCCGCTGCTTTGAGAAACCACTGGGCCGCCTGAATCCCATCGCGCTCACCACCCTGTCCGGACTGCACGAGCAGACCCAGACGGTACTGCGCCTGCGCCAGCCCCTGACGAGCGGCCTTGTTGTACCAGATCCGCGCCTGAGCACGATCCAGTACAACATACTGACCTAACTCAAACAGTTGCCCAAGCTGAAATTGGGCATGTACATTTCCCTGATCCGCGCGATCAAGGAGTTCGGCAAGATTTGGCACAGTCATTATCGTTTGGGCCTCGCATATCCATAATGAACCCTAAGTGTATCTGATTCAGAACAAAAGACAGAGAGAAGAACAACTCTCCTGCTTCAGCATCAGATGCCCTACAGGGATTCTTCAGGAACAGCCAGCAGACCAGGATCGGCTTCATGCCGCAGCGCCGACAACGCTTCAACATGCAACGTCCCAAGCAAAGGAATTACGGCGGGATGTCTCTGCAGCAGATCGTACAGCCGCTCCTTATCCATACCGGAAAAATAGGCCATATCCGCCTCTATGAGGCCAATGTGGTATTGATCAACGCACTCACGCAAAAGCGGTGTCGCTGGAAATCGGGTACGATCCGAACGAAGCACACGCAGTAACGCCAAAGCCAGACTGTCTTTCATGAAATCAACTCCCTGCAAAGACATGCTGACAATAACAGCATTGCGTGACAGTACGGTGATCGCACTCATGTCACTTGAGGCAAATGAAGCAGAAACTGCGTGCCCTGATCTCCATGAGCACACACTTGAATGCATCCACGCAGAACCCGCTCGACCAGCTGAAAGGCCACATGCATCCCCAAAGTATCCTGGGTACTTTGCAACTGACTGGCATAGAATGGTTCAAACACATGCCGCAGTTCATCCTCGTTCAGGCAGACACTGGGGGCCATCAGCATCAGTTCAATGGCGTTTTCGCAGATGCGCGCACTCAGCTCAACCGCCACATGTTCCCGATGGAGGGAGCGCCCTTGCACAAACCCAAACAAGGTCATCAGCACCTGTGCCAAAACCGTGGGCGCTGTTCGCAGGGCGATCTGTGAAGAGATATCCACACGGGCCTGAAGAACGGGCTTGCTTGAACGTGCTTTGGCTGCACAAATACACTCAGCAAGCCATTCAACCAGTTGAACGCGCTGAAATTGGTCGGAGGATTCTTCCCATGCAAGTAGCTTGAACTGATCAATCAGCACATTTGCCCGTTGCAAACTGGTCAGTAACAAACTAAGACCTTCCGTCTGGGTATCAAGCAGCTGAACAAGCTCCCGCCGGGAAAGGCTTGATCCCAACTGCTGTTTAAAGACAACATCCTGATCGTGCAAGGTTGTTGCCACCGTCAGAGCGTTCCCTAATGGCGTATTCAGTTCATGGGCCAAGCCTGCAACCAAAGCTCCAAGAGCCGCCTGCTTCTCACGCTCGATCAGCTGATTTTGGGCGGTGTGCAACTCGGCAACAACATTTTCCAGATGGTGAACCGATTCATTCATTTGAGCAATGGATGGAATTCGCAAAGCTTGCGGAATACTTTTCCAGAGTGCTACGGCGGTCCAGATCGACAGCGCTGCCGTCACCAGAAGCACCATCGCCTGCAACCAGTAATCCGGATGCCAGATCACCCAGATATCCATAAAATGCGTCATGCTGCAGGCCGCAATGAAATAACTGAACAGGTGGAAAATCCCAGCATGCTCAATATCATGACGACGTGAAAGAAAAAACATGATGGATATGGGAATAGAGCAATAGGCCAGTGCAATCAGCACCTCACCAAGAACCACGCTCCAGAGCAGCGCTGGCCGCCATAGAAAACAGTGGCCATGAGGCAGAAAATCCGAAGAACCAAAAAAATGAATCCATTGAACCAGCACGCTCATGCCCCACGTCTCCGTGTTTTTGCAAGTTGGTCCACTCCATCAATGGACTCGTGAAATTATATGCCAGCTTAGCAGTTTTTTGACAACTGATGGTATGTCCAACCATTAAATACCCATAATCGCTGGATCAGGATTGACTTAAAATCGGATTGGAGATTGGCGATTGGCGATTGGCGTCAAAACGCTCATTGGAATATGGGTGTAGAACACGCACCTTGGATACCTGTACCCCCCAAGGATTTTTTCTTAATCTTCCCGCCTCCGCTGCAATTTGGTCGCGGAGCGCCTCGGGACGCTCCACCAGAAGACTGAGCGTAACGTCGAAGAGCAGTACGGCAACCTGGATGCGCACCATGCTGTTAGAGAATGACCCATGAGCTAAAACCGGTATTTTTGGCTCATGACAAGTTTCGGGCCTTGAGTAATTTGATGATGCTGGAAAAGTCCTCCTGCGAATATCCACAAGACTGATGCAGTGCGTACAACTGCAAAGCCAGCGCTCCCAGCGGAACTCCCTGCTGTACCTGGGCAGCAGCATTCTGGGCAAGCCCCAGATCCTTATGCATCAGCTGTACAGAAAATCCTCCCTGATAATCCCGGCTGGCTGGCGCGGAAGACATGATCCCTGGCCAAGGATTGTAGCGATCCAGAACCCAGTTATTGCCCGAACTGTTGCGCATCAGTTCAGACAGGACCGCTGGATCAAGCCCCTGAGCCACGCCCAAAGCCAATGCCTCAGCCGTACCAATCATTTGAATGGCGAGCAGCATGTTGTTGCAGATTTTGGCAACCGATCCCGCCCCGGCTGGCCCAGCATGCAACACATGCTGCCCCATTCTCTCAAGCACCGGCCGCGCTGCCTGCACTGCCTCGACGCTGCCTCCACAAAGAAAACTCAGCGTTGCTGCCTGCGCCCCGCCCACGCCCCCAGAAACCGGAGCATCCAGACAGATCATGTCTCGCTCTTGCACCTGCGCGTGCAGCATCCGGCTGGTCGAAGGTGCCACAGTCGAGCAATCAAGAATCAGCGTGCCCGGAGCCAACCCGTCCAGAACATGCATTGAGCCCCAGTAAAGTTGCTCGACTGCGGCACCATGCGGCAACATGCTGATCACGACTGCTGCTGATCGCCATGCCTGATCATCCAGATCAAGCCGGCGTGCACCCTGTCCGATAAGACTTTCAACTTTTTCAGCATCCAGATCATAAACCCAGACAGTATGAGCCGGATCAATGAGATGCGTCGCCATCGGCGCACCCATATGGCCAAGACCAAAAAATGCAATCTGCATGCACCACCCCCCTCGGTTCAGAACCCCTGCAACCCAAGCAGCGAATCCCTGGCAAGGGACTTGCGCGCACACTTTGATCCTTGCAAATCCATCAGTAATCCTACTTGAGTAGGATGCTGGTATTGGGTCCAACGACCTGAGCATCATCCTCAAACCAACGTGCGGTTACTGTTTTGGTCTCAGTATAAAAACGCACAGCCTGTTTTCCGTAGGCATGCAGATCACCATAGAACGACTTTCTCCAGCCGGTAAAACTGAAAAAAGGCAAGGGAACAGGGACAGGAACATTGATGCCCACCTGACCAACCTGAATCCGGTTCTGAAAATGCCGTGCTGAGGCGCCGCTGCTGGTAAAAATCGAACAACCGTTGCCGAACGGATTGGCATTGATCAGCTCAATGGCTTCATCAAGGCTTTGCACCTGCATACAGAGCAGAACAGGCCCGAAAATCTCCTCCTGGTACAGACGCA
Source organism: Pseudomonadota bacterium (assembly GCA_021804485.1). Classification (GTDB taxonomy): domain Bacteria; phylum Pseudomonadota; class Gammaproteobacteria; order Pseudomonadales; family Moraxellaceae; genus JAJXWR01. The sequence goes on from JAJZHM010000031.1 coordinate 19,517, forward strand.
TTTCTGGACGAACGTCGGCAAACAGCGTCGGGCCCAGCCAATGCCCTCCTGCATGACCTGCTACTTCGGCATTCGAACCATCGAGCAGACAACGAGCACCTTCTTCCTTGCCATGTTGAATCAAAGCCAGAATACGGGATTTTGCCTGTGCGGAAATCAAAGGACCCAAATCTGCTTGCGGATCATTCCAGAGTCCAGGACGAAGCGCAGTCATCGCCGCACGAATCGATTCAAGCCAATTGGAGGCCGCACCCACCAACACCACAACAGAAATCGCCATACAGCGCTGGCCTGCTGCACCACAAGCCGCACCCACCAGTGCATTGATGGCCTGTGCTGGCGCCGCATCCGGCATCACCACCATATGATTCTTCGCCCCTGCCATGCACTGCACCCGTTTCAACTGTGCCGAAGCCGTCCGGTACACATGCTGCCCCACCGGCACGGATCCCACAAACGACACCCCGACAATCTGCGTATGCTGCAGCAGATGATCCACTTGGGCTGCACCGCCATGCACCACCTGCAACAACCCTTGTGGACATCCTGCAGCCAGGAACAACTCTGCCAGTCTGACTGCCGTTTGAGGAACCTGTTCAGAAGGTTTAAGAACAAATCCGTTCCCACAGGCAATGGCCAAAGGAAACATCCACAACGGAATCATGGCCGGAAAATTGAACGGAGTGATGCCGAGAAAAACACCCATGGGCTGGATGATGGAGTATGTATCAATCCCACGCGCCACATTCTCGACGGTTTCACCCATCATTAACTGGGTAACCGAAGCAGCATGTTCAACGACCTCGATACCGCGCCAGACATCACCCCTGGCATCGGCTTCAACTTTTCCGGTTTCAAGAGCTACGAGTTCGGTCAATGCGCCAAGCTGCTCCTTGAGCAGGGCAGCATAACGCATCATCAGACGGGCTCGTTCCGGGATGGCGATATCCCGCCAAAGAAGCTGTGCCTGCCGGGCAGCTTCAACAGCCCGATCAAGCTCCGCGAGCGTCGCCATGGGAACACAGGCATAAGGTTCACCGGTGGCTGGCTGGACGAGTTCCCGGTAATCCGCAGATTCACTGGGCTGAAACGAGGACTCAAGCAATAAGGGGACGTTTTGCATGTTGGGGATTCCCTGCTGGATTCCCATGCAGACTAGCATGCGAAACACCCCTTGACGAGCGTGGTTCAGCCAGCAAGTTCAGCCCGGGAAACGGTCTTTGATGACCACTTCGTTCATGTCTAGCTGCCCCCCACGTGGCCAGGCTGGTTCAGACGCCTTGCCAATGGCCAGCATCATGGTCACAACATGATCATCCGGCAGACGAATCAGCCGCCCCACGGCATCAAAATCAAAACCGTCCATCGGACAGGAATCGTAGCCCATCTCACGAGCCAGCAACATCAGCGACATCGCTGCAATTCCACAGGAACGCATGGCCTCATCACGCTGTACCTGAGCATGTTCCGCATAATATTGACCAATCGCAGGCACCATGAAATCCTGCACCCCTTGGGGAGCATTGCGCCAATAGCGACTGGGTGTCTTTTCCCAAGCCTTGAGATCCGCACAGAGAATCAGCAGCATCGATGCTTCAGTGACCTGCGCCTGATTCCAGGCTAGCTGACGGACTTCCTGACGCAAAGCATTATCCTGCACATGCACGAAACGCCAGTGCTGAATATTGAATGCCGTAGGCGCCAACATGGCATGAGTCAGCAATTGCTGTGCATCAGCATCAGGCATAACATACGATGCATCAAAATGTTTGATGGCACGACGGGTTGCTATGGCTTCTGAAACGTTCATGAATCACCTCGGGATGTTAAAAGTCTTAAATTTTAAGCCTTGAATCAGATACACCAATGATGAACTATTCATTGCTGAATAATATCATAGTAACACCCCCCCCCTCTTGTCCATAGTCCGCCAAAAACCATTTTCTGAGTGCTCAACAGGAAGGGTACAGGGCTGCTATCATCCCTCTGACATCATTATTTTCAGGAACCTGCTCATGCGGCGTCTTTTTCTCACCCTTGTTCTCATGTTGCTGACCCTTGGTACCGAGGCCAGAGAAATTCATCTGTTGTTCATCCGGCACGGCGAAAAACCAAAAGCGGGACTTGGGCAACTCAATTGTCAGGGCTGGCAACGCGCCCTGCGGCTTGCTGATGTCCTGATCCCTCTGCGTGGACGCCCCACTGCCCTGTTCGCCCCCAACCCTGGAGTGTACAAAAATGACCAAGGGACTGCTTATGCCTACATCCGGCCTCTGGCCACACTCGAACCTTCCGCCATCCGGCTTGGGTTGCCCGTCCAACTTGATTCCAGTTTTTCTGAAGTCAACAAATTGACTGACAGGTTACTCGCCCTTCCTGATCACAGCGTCGCCTGGATCGCTTGGGAACACCACCAACTTGTCGCCATCGAGCGGACATTGCTGCACAATGCCGACAATCCGGTTATTATACCCGACTGGGATTCTCGGGATTTTGACCGCGTTGATCTTCTGGATCTGGTTGAGCAGGGCGGTCACTGGACGGTCCGTTACCAGCGTGCCGGGGAATTCCTTAATCAGCTTCCTTCGACCTGTAGCCTGGATTTGCACCACCATGACTGAACTGCTTCTGCCTGCCGGCAATCTGGAAAAACTGACCGCGGCCTATGATTTTGGCGCGGATGCCGTATATGCGGGCTTGCCCCGCTATTCCCTGCGCGCCCGCAACAACGAATTCCGGCTGGAACAACTGGCCGAAGGAATACAGATCGCCCGCAACCGTGGCAAACATCTTTATGTGACCTGCAACATCCTGCCCCACAACGACAAGGTACGATCCTTCCTGCGCCAGATGCAGCCGCTGATTGACTTGAAGCCCGATGCCCTGATCATGGCCGACCCGGGCCTGATCATGATGACCCGTGAACAGTGGCCCGATCAGGCCATCCATCTATCGGTCCAGGCCAACACCCTGAACCATGCGGCTGTCCGGTTCTGGCAACGGGTTGGCGTGCGGCGCATCATCCTCTCCCGAGAGCTATCCCTGAGCGAGATTGAAGAGATCCGCCAGCAGGTCCCTGACATGGAACTGGAAGTATTTGTGCATGGCGCCCTATGCATCGCCTACTCAGGACGTTGTCTGCTCTCAGGCTACTTCAACCGGCGCGACCCGAACCAGGGAACCTGCACCAATGCCTGCCGCTGGAACTACAAGGTGCGCGATGGCGCCCATGAGGAAGATGAGTCCCCCGATCCTTTAAGTGGCTTTAACATGCATCAGGAACTGGAACAGGCAGAATCATCATTCAGTTCGACCGGTCATGCCCGACATCCTCTGGCCGACCGAATCTACCTGATCGAAGAAGAACAACGCCCCGGTGAATGGATGCCCATTGAAGAAGATGAACACGGGACCTACATCATGAACTCGCGCGACCTGCGCGCGGTCGAACACGTCGAACAACTGGTTCGCATCGGGGTAAACTCGCTCAAGGTTGAAGGGCGTACCAAATCGCTTTACTACGTTGCCCGTACGGCCCAGGTCTACCGGCAGGCCCTTGATGACGCCAAGGCCGGCCGTCCTTTCAACCCCCAACTCATGAACGATCTTGATGGTCTGGCTAACCGTGGCTATACCAGTGGCTTCCTGCAAAGGCATGCCAGTCAGGCTACCCAGAATTACACCTTCGGAAATTCCCGCACCGGCTCCAGTCAGTATGTCGGTAAGGTACTTCGCATTGAAGACGGCTGGGCGGTTATTGATGTCAAAAACCGTTTTGAAGTGCGCGACCAGTTGGAAATCATCCATCCCTCCGGAAATCACTGGCTCAACCTGGAACAGCTCACCAATCTGGACGGTATGGCGCTTGATGCGGCTCCGGGCAATGGCATACTGGTTCGCATGCCGCTGAATGAACGTTATGAAGGTGCACTGATTGCCCGACTGATGCCCGCAGCCTGACAAAATTCATTCCCCGGGACAAGGAACGTAAAATGGCTACAAACCCTGCACTGAAACCGCTACAACCCGTGGCCATCTTTCTGGCAATTCTCTTTGGCCTGATTCTGCTGAATGGTTCATTTGTCATCATCGGTCCAGGGCAACAAGGCGTCCTAATGACCTGGGGTGCCGTACAGAAAGGCACCCTACCCCCCGGCCTGCATCTGAAAATCCCGCTTGTTCAGACCGTCATGCGCATCAACGTGCAGGTGCAGAATCTCAATGCTGAAGAATCAGCCGCCAGCCTTGATCTGCAGAACGTGTTTACCACCGTGGCAACCAACTGGCACATCCTTGCAGACGATGCCGGCTGGGTCTACCAGAATGTCGGCGAAGAGAAAGCACTTGCCGACAGAATTCTGCGTCCGGCCATCAGCAATGCAACCAAAGCCGTCACTGCCCACTACAACGCTGAGGATCTGATCGTACATCGGGATGCAGTACGAACCGCAATCGAGCAACATATCATCGTAGCGGTACAACCATTCCACATCATCGTCGACTCAGTCAATATCACGGACTTCCAGTTCAGCCACGATTATGCCCAAGCGATTGAACAGAAACAGGTCGCCCAGCAAAAAGCTCAGCAAGCCGAATATGATCTGCAACGTGCCCAGGTCGTAGCCCAGCAAAAAATCGTCGAAGCCAAGGCCCAATCCGAA
>JAJZHM010000127.1 GCA_021804485.1 Pseudomonadota bacterium
AAAAGAGGTCACCTGAGCGGGAACGTCCAGTACTGGCTGGGTATCTGGAAGAATCAGTACCTGACCAAACCCGGCTTTAGCTGCAGCACTCAATTCATGGTCCAACTGGCGTGTCGATCGCAGCCGGTTTGATAAATCCGCCATTACCGGCAGAATCCACAAGCCCTGAACATTCAGACGCGTTGCATCTTGCGGGGCCCGCCCTGTACCCACAACCTGGCCATCACGAAGGTGTACATCGTTGTCAGGCTCATCCGACAAGGGATTATGCGCCCCACACAGCCACCACTCAGCCATGCTGTACCTCCCGCTGACCTTGGTATGCCATAGACAAAACGGCCATTCTTATGGCGATCCCATAATTGACCTGCCGTAAAATCAGCGACTGGGGACCATCTGCAACGGCACTTTCGATTTCAACACCACGATTGATTGGACCTGGATGCATGACGAGCGCCCCGGGTCGGGCACGTGCAAGCCGACGTTCCGTCAGTCCGTACTGACTGAAAAACTCCTCAGGGCTGGGAATCAGAACTGATTCCATGCGCTCATTCTGAATCCGCAAACAGATGATGACATCCACATCTGCGAGACCTTCCTCGATGCGATGAAAAATCCGTACACCCAGTTCCTCGATACCATCAGGAATCAGTGTGGCAGGACCCACCAGATGAATTGCAGCCACGCCCAATGTACGCAGGGCATGAATATTGGAACGTGCAACGCGTGAATGACGTATATCACCGATAATGGCAACGGTCAGCGCCTCAAACGGGCCAGCAGCATGACGACGAATCGTCAGCATATCCAGCATGGCCTGGGTTGGATGGGCATGCTGGCCATCGCCCGCATTGATCACGGCAACATGGGGTGTAACCTGTTCAGCAATAAAATGGGCCGCACCCGACTGACTGTGTCGCACAACAAAAATATCTGCAGTCATGGCCTCAAGATTCCAGAGCATGTCCCGCAGTGATTCACCCTTACTGGTCGATGATTTTGATATATCAATATTGACAACATCAGCAGAAAGACGCTTGGCGGCAACTTCAAAGGTCGTACGGGTGCGGGTACTGGCTTCAAAAAAAAGGTTCATCACCGTGCAACCGGCCAGCAAGGGCTCATGCCGCATACGCTGATCGGGCAGCAGGAAGGCCTCAGCCCGATCCAGTATCTCGTTCAGAATTGATCGGGAAAGCCCTTCCGTCGTAAGAAAATGACGCAGACGACCCGCGGAATTGAGCTGTACGGTTCTGGGCATGGAAGCATAATTCATGGCGCCATTCCTGATTTGTGCCAGACTGAACAGGAGGAAAATCAGGGCATCAAAAAACCTGATGCTCCCCGCATTCTGTTTTGAAACTGGATAGGAATTATGAACCAAAGCGCTCAATGCGTCCAACATTGCATTAAGACATTCTACCCAATAACCCTGCTTGCTGTGAGCTTTCTGGGCTTTTCCAGCCCCAGTAAAGCGGCATTGCCTGGCGCCCTCACCTTCGACATCGCGTTTGGCAAAAATTCAAACAGTATTACTTCCAGTTCATGGAACAGTGAAGCCCTGAAAGCATCTGCCTCACAGGGGCTCACCAGCCCGCGAACCGGGCAGAATGCCAATGGGCTGGGCATCGGAGCTACCATCGGTTATGTGTTTCATCAATTCGAATTACCTTTCTCGGTTTTAAATACAGGAATCGAAGCCGGATTTCGTACATTGGGCAATTCTGCACGTTCCGTGGACTGGAGTGGTGGCAGCAATGAAACCATGCACAACAATCTGAATATGGCGCACCTGGCTCTGTCGATGCAGATTCCGATTGCCCAGAGTCCTGTCTTCTGGATTGGCAAAGTGGGCGTAGGAGTTGCTGCGGAGCAAACCCGCTACAGCACAAACATCGCGCGAGTTTCCAATTTCACCATGAATCAGGATGCAGCCGAGCCCTATCTGGCGACAGGTCTTGCTTTTGGCAATAATCGCATGCAATTTCAGATTCTGGCTGAACACATGAATCTTCCTGCTTTACCCAACAACACGCTCGCCAGTGGCCAGTCTCTCAATAGTCAATCCAGCCTAAATCTGGTGTCACTTGGGTTGAGTTTGGCGCTCTAAGCGTTTCGGGAAAGGCTTTCAAGAAAAGACTGAAGCATCAAAGCGGCAGCATGAGCATCCAGATCCAGATCGCTGTCCGCTCCGGATGCATGCACATGCCAGGCTGCGGCTTCTGAACTAAGGCGTTCTTCCATTTCCGAGACTGGGATGCCATACCGGTGCGCAACCTTGCGCTTGAAGGAGCGAGCACAGACAGTCATGCTGCTCTCGGTGCCATCCATATGGACAGGTATTCCAAGGACGATCTGATTTGGCGCCCAGGTCTTGATGATCTGATCCAGTGCCGACCATTGAGGCACCCCATCTCTGGCCTTGAGGATACAAAGAGGACTGGCCGTCCCAGTAACAGTTTGACCCACGGCCACTCCAATACGCTTCATGCCGAAATCCATGCCCAAAAAAGTCAGTGAATCAGGCATGGCCTATACCGACGTCAAGCAGGCGTACATCAACCCCCATGTTGCGAGCTGCGGCACCCCAACGATCTTCGAAAGGAACATAAAACAGGATGCCAGGATCAACGGGACAGTTGAGCCAGGCATTCGCTGCCATTTCCTGTTCAATCTGTCCCGGACCCCAGCCTGCATAGCCTAAAGTAATCAGATAATCATCAGGTCCGTGTCCCTGAGCGATTGCCTGCAAGATATCTTTGGAGCTGGTAACCCGCAAGCCTTCCTGAAGTGTACGGGTCGATGCCCAATCACCTCCTTCATGATGCAGTACGAAGCCCACATGCTGGGCCACGGGCCCACCATCAAGTACCTTGGCATCAGGCCAACGCAAACTGATCTGAGAGGGAATTGCGACCTCTTTCAACAAATCATGCACGCTAAGATCAGTCGGTTTGTTGATAACCAGACCAACGGCACCTTCAGAATCATGATGCAGCATATAGGTAATGCTTTCACTGAAACGTGGATCCTGCATCCCCGGCATGGCAATAAGAAATTGGTGGGTGAAGTTGGCAATAGGCAGTTTCACCTTGACCCCTCTTTTTGAACACATTCCCAAAAAATATGGGGAAGCTGTTCTATTGAATCAAGGGATATTACGCCAGCCTGTTGCCTACTCATGACTGCTTAACCCATGATCATCGGCATACTTCCAGGTGCGGATAATCCGCAAAAGATCCGCCTTCTTGCGCATCTCTGGAGTAAACGGCTGAAAAGGCTGAGCCTGCCAGACACTTCGTTCAGCTGCAGCGTCCAGTATTGCCGAACCCGAAGGTTTCAGGACATCAATCTGCACAACCCGTCCGTTACGATCGATGGCAACCATTAGCCGTACGGAGCCCTGCAAGTGGAGAACCCGAGCCTGGGCAGGATAGAATTCATTGCCAACCAGCTCAATTTTCTTGCGAAATGCATCAATGTAGGTTGCATTGATATCGGCTCTTGTCGAAAGACTTGAAACCGTGCTGATACGGGGGAGATGCGCAAAGGCCTGCCGCTGCTCAGAAAGTCGGGCTTCCAGAGTTGCAATCTGCTGGCTGGACTCGTCTGCGTTCATATCCTTGAACCCTGACACCTCCTGAGTCTTCTGCCGCATCAGCCGATCGGGTACTGCCCAACTTTGCGCTGCGGTTGTAATCACCGATTCCATGTCCTTCTGTTGCAATTGCTTCTGCTGCATCTGGGTCGTTGCCTGAATCACCGCATCATGAAAGGGAGACTGCTCTGGACTTTCAATGACGGCAGCTTCTTTAAGCTGGCCACTACCTTGCTGATTGGCCTGAGCCAGAAAATCAGCATGCTTGTTGTCCTGCTGGTTACGATGCAGGGCCAGGGTAACTTCCATGACATGTGAATCAGCCGGGTGGGGAAAGCGGAAGCGTACGCCAAAAAAGGCAACAAGATGCACCAAGATTGCCAAAACAATGGCAACCAGCAATCGATCCGTTGATATAAGCGTTGCATGCGCATTCATGATGAATCTGTTCAGACCTCCAGATGGGCTATAAACTGGTCTGCAATATTGAGGCGGGTTTCAGCCTCGATTTCTCTCAGACAGGTCGGACTTGTCACATTGATCTCGGTCAACCATGAACCGATGACATCGAGTCCCACGAATTCGAGACCAAGTTCCTTAAGCGTAGGACCTACCTGTTCACAAATCCAGAAATCCCGTTCGGAAAGCGGTTGAACCTTTCCTTTGCCACCTGCCGCCAGATTTCCCCGTGTCGGATCCCGATCCGGAATGCGAGCCAGACAATAGGGTACAGGTTCGCCTGCAAGCATCAGGATCCTTTTATCGCCTTCCTTGATTTCGGGAATAAACCGTTGCGCCATGATGGGGGTCATACCCTGATGAGTCAGTGTTTCAATGATACCCTGCAGGTTCAACCCATCCGAACGGATCCGGAAAATACCCTGCCCCCCCATACCATCCAGCGGTTTGAAAATAACATCCTGATGCTCATTGTGAAACCTGACCAGTTCAGAGCCCTGGCTACTGATCAGGGTTGGCACACAGCACTGGGGGAACTGGGTGATAAAAAACTTTTCATTGCAATTGCGCAAGGAGCTTGGCCGATTGATGACCTGAACACCAGTCTGCTCTGCCAATTCAAGGATATACGTCGCATAAATATAATTCAGGTCAAACGGCGGGTCCTTGCGCATGAGAATCCGGTCAAAACCAGCCAAACACTCAGCCTCAGGGTTAGGATGCAGGGTGAAGCCTGCAAATGCTGCTGCATCCCGCTCAAGATGAGTTACATGACCCATCGGTACGCCTTCCCGCACATACAGATCCCTGATCGTACAAATGGCCAGAGCATGGCCCCGATGATCAGCGGCCTCCAACAATGCCAGACTGGTATCCTTGTACGGTTTGATTTCGTTCCATGGATCCATAACCATCAGAATGTTCATCAGGGACTCCTCTGTCTGAAAAAGGGGAATTCAGACCCCGTAAGTTTGTCGATACTGCAGCATGGCATCCCGATGCTCTTCACCAACGCCTTCCTCTGCCATAAACTCCATGAGATCAGTCATGGTCACAATTGAACCAACCTTGATACCGTAGTGCTCCCCGACTTCCTGCAAAGCTGAGCCGGTTCCCATACCCCGTTCCTGTCGATCCAGTGCAATAAGCACACCCGATGGCTCAGCACCTGCAGCATGAATGAGATTCATGACCTCACGAATGGCCGTGCCTGCGGTAATCACATCATCAACAATAAATATTTTGCCTTGAAGGGGAGCACCGACAATCGAGCCTCCTTCACCATGATCCTTGGCTTCCTTACGATTGAAACACCACGGCTTGCTGATCTGAAAGTGCTCATAAAGCTGTACAGCCAAAGCAGAAACCAGAGGAATACCCTTATAGGCCGGCCCCATCAGGACATCGCATGGCACAGGAGCATCCGCATAGGCTGCCGCATAAAAGTAGCCCAGTTTTGCCAGGGCCGCGCCGTCATTAAATAATCCGGCATTAAAAAAATAAGGACTCTGCCTTCCGGATTTGAGCGTGAAAGAACCAAATTTTAACACACCCGCATCCAGAGCAAAACGGATAAACGCACGTTGGTAGGGTTTCATAGGGACACCTTGTTATCTGGGATAGTAAAAAGCCAAACTGGACATCCTCCCCGTCCTCAGCCGATGGCTGCTGCTTGCGCGGGCCCATGAATCCATTGTCTTAGGAAAGAGCGGAGCTCATGTCCGGTTCATAGATCCCAATCTTATTGGGGGATTGATGTCGTGGTTGTGGAGTATACCGTATCCCACGCACCTCCATTCCCTTATTCGTAGACCTTCCTGACCTTTGGGGCCAGACGGATAACCGAACATCTGCTCTTCAGAAACCATTGCGAATCAGCTAGACTCTGTGTCATGTTGATTAAGAGTATCTGAATCCGTGAACACTTGTCCGCGCATTCCCCTTGCTCGGCGAGTTCCGAACCAGTCTTGCGCCAGCAGGGGGTCAAGCGGACGGTTTTGGGTTTGGCTTGGCTTTTGCCGCTGATTTTCTTGCGTGCTCTGCTGTACCCTGTGCATCCACGTAGGCGCGAACCGTTTCTCGTGTTGCTCCGCCAACGCTGCCGCGTGAGAACTTGATTTATTTGTGTTTTTCATGCTTGC
>JAJZHM010000032.1 GCA_021804485.1 Pseudomonadota bacterium
TCCGAACCGGCTGTGGTAACACGGCCCACGCTTGGTGAGACCGTGGTAAGTCGTGGTGGTGGCAACATCCCTGCGCTCTGGTCGTTGACCCAGGAAACCCCCGCTACAACGTCGCAAGGCGTTTAGCGGTGGGAGACTTCATAAACTCGAAACGTCGATTGACTCGCTTTTTGCGACAAAACACTTCAATAAAGCGACCGACACATGGTGTGGCATTGCTATGAGGGCTTGCATGTCCATTTCCGAAGATGATCTACCTGTGAGCAAGGCTAGACTTCTCACTCAATGGCGGCTTGAGTACATGACGCTGAAAGCTGACGACGAACAGGCTGCCGCTCTGGAATGATGCACGCGGTCATCGCCCAGCGATGTGTCCCTGCAGGGTCAGTGACTAAAGATGATGCCCACCACATCCAGCAAGATGAGGATCAAAACCACGGCCCCGATGCCGCCGCCAGTTTTATTGGTGCCGGGTTCAGTCGCTGCCGGTAGGAAATCCCGGAATACCGTAAGCATCCAGCGCAGACACCTCGGCTACTTAGGCATGGTTGGTTCGTGGTTGCTTGAAGCCATGCAGTGGCCGCATAGCGGCAGGAGTTCATCGAGACGGCTATGTGGCCAGGTGGGTAGTTTTTCCAGGGTATCTTTTAGCCAAGCATACGGATCCTAGCCGTTTAGTTTAGCTGTACCTAATAAGGATTTACATAGAGATAGCCCAGACTTTATGGAGGCATTCGAGGATGCTGTTCTTGCTGCCTACGAGAACCACAAGTCCATGTCTGAGCAGGTGATGGGCAAAGGTCATGTGAAAAAGGCGATGTTATCAATGTTGTTGGATATGGTGTACCAAGGATTTGAAGAGCAGCGAGGGTAGGCGAGAAGTTCTTGATTGTAACGGCTCGCCAGACATTTTAACCATCGGCATCAAGCACCTTGATCAGGTCTTTGCTGCTCCATGGTGGGTGTTGTACCCACCAAAATCTTCAATTTTCAATCCAAAATTACCTAGGTAGCTCATTTGAGTGGCCAAAATTAACATAGCCAATTAGGATTGCTATTGCAATTTTGATCCATGCCATATAACTTTAGCTCATTGAAGTATGCCTAAAAGTACCTACATTCTTGCCAGTTAGTGGTGTATAGACTACTAAGATCCTATGATTGAACTGAAGGAGACTGAAACCTTTCGCAAGTGGCTGGCCAATGGCCATACTGGCGACACGATCTATTTGTTGCTCTGTGGCGGCGACAAGAAGTCACAGGGCCGCGATATCAAGACTGCGCTGCGCCTCGCTGGCGAATGGAGCAAGATGTGAGCTACTTGGTTCTAAAACTGCTCCACATCAGTTGTGTCGCCGTTAGTATCAGTCTTTATGTCGGCCGGTGGACTGCGGATCGGTTCGGACTTCAGTGGCGCAGCATTCGTCTGGCAAGGATTATCCCGCATATCAACGATACGCTCCTGTTTTTGGCGGGTGTTGCTATGCTCCTGCAGATGGGGGGTATTGCGGATTGGGTGCGGGTCAAGCTGATTCTCTTGCCGATTTATGTTGTGCTGGCCAGCATCAGTTTGTCCCCCCGTCGCGCACCGTCGCTTCAGGTTATGACCGGATCGGCTGCCATCCTGATCGTTCTGTTCATGGTCTCGGTGGCGGTGACCCATGATCCGGTCGGGATATTCAATCAATTGAAGCGACATTGACGTGGTGCAGACCACATTCTTTTTTGGTGGCATCTTCCCACCACCAGCGCCCTTCACGTTCATGTTGCCCTGGCAAAATGGGTCGGGTGCAGGGTTCGCAGCCAATTGAGACATATCCTTGTTCATGCAGGGCATTGTAGGGAAGCTCAAAAGCGCGAATATAGTCCCAGACCTCGGTGGATGCCCATTCAGCCAGCGGATTGAATTTAACCAAGGCATGCCCTTCATCAGCGAGCATATTGTCCAACTGGACAACAGGGATTCCCTTCCGGGTTCCAGGGCTCTGATCCTTGCGTTGGCCTGTAATCCAGGCATCGAGTGTGCGTAGTTTGCGTTTCAGGGGTTCGACTTTGCGCAGACCGCAGCATTCATGGTGGTTGTCTTGATAGAAGCTGAAAAAGCCTTTTTCGCTTATCAGTTGTTCAATGGCCGCAGGCTGGGGAAAACAGACCTCAATCGTGATCCCGAAATGCATACGCACCCGATCCAGATAGCGATAGGTTTCAGGATGCAGACGTCCGGTATCAAGGGTAAAAACACGGAATTGCTGCCCGGTCTTTTTGAGCATGTCGATTAGCACAACATCTTCAGCGCCGCTGAAAGCGAGGGCGATAGGTGTAAAATTAGCTAGGGCTGCGGACAAAATATCCTGTGGGCGGGCATTTTTCAGTTGCTGTTGCAAGGCGTCAATGCGTTGCTGGTCCATGGTGATGTGTTCCGGCAGAATCGATGGGAGGATATTATCGGATTGTTGCTGCGCTTGTACAAAAAAAGAACCCGACACCTGGGGGGGACATCGGGTCAAGATCACAAACCTCATCAGTGGGCTGCCATGTGCCCATGTTTTTCTTAGTATTCAGTTAAGCAGTTTTTTGATGAACCACAAGTATTGTTCAAGAACAATTTCAATTAAATAATATTTCACAATGAGATCTGTTGAACAAGACAGCTGAATTGTTCTTGATTCAGGCCATGAAGGGCTGTTCATCTGATGTCGAGTTGCAGGTGGTGTGCTACAGTGACGGCAGTCAGGCGTGGAGGAGAGGACTTATGAGCGACTCCGATACGGTGCTCAAGATCAGTCAGAAAGCCCGCGAGTTCAAGCACCGTGAGGAACAGATTCTCAATAGCGCTGAGCGCTTGTTCATCGAACAGGGTGAAGACAAGGTTACTGTTGAGATGATTGCTGAGGATGTGGGAATCGGCAAGGGGACAATCTACAAGCATTTTGAGACCAAAAACCAGATTTACCTTGTTCTGATGCTGCGTTATGAGCAGGAACTGGCTGACGTCTTTCGTAACCTGCAGCAGGATGATGAAGACCCAGAGGCTCTTTTTCGTGCTTTTCTGCGATTTAGAGTACAAAACCCGGATCGCTATCTGCTCTTTGATCGTCTGGAAGGCAAGATGATTGCCGAGAAGGCAGTGGCTGATCTGGTGCATAAATTGCATGATTTGAGGGCATCGAACCGGGATATCCTGACCCAGTTTATTGTACGACGTATTGAGGAAGGCCGATTGATGGAAGCGCCTGTCGAGTACCACATCGGAGCTGCTTGGGCATTGGCTCATGGTGCCTGTTCGCTGATCAAATCGGACTTTTACACCCGTTATATGGGGCGTCCAGAGCAATTTATTGATTTTATTCTTGATATTGGGGTGCGTATGGCGAACCGTCGGGGACGCTGACATGTTGATCAAGCGTTGTACTTTGCTGCTCTGCCTGGCTTTAGCCGGTTGTGTAGCCCCCAGCGATCAGCAGTCCTTGATGGCTGGGGCCGCCGAGGCTTGGCACTTCAAGCCGCAGGAACAGTGGTATGGCCGGCTTAATATGGTTCTGGATACACGCAGTCGGATTTTGGTTGTTACATCGCAATCGGATCCCTATCTGATGCAGCAGGGTGTCAAGACCGGTGATAAGGTCAATCAGGTGTTTGCCCGGCAGACCTATGCCCATTTAAGGCAGTGGTTTGCCGCAAGCCAGTTGATTGATCAGCCGGCCATGAGCAGGGCACAGGCGCTTGAGCAGGCGCGTCATTTGCAGATGCAGTATCTGATCACGCCTGAAGTGGAACTCTGGGACGATCAGTCTGGCTTTGGCCTTGAAAAGCATTGGCCAGGTGCAGGTGGTACTGACCATCTTGCGGCGGTCATTTCCTTGCTGGATGTGCATAGTGGTGCCGTGATCGAGGCTTGGGAGATTCGCGGTCGCAGTGGTCAGTTGAGTCGCTTCTCCGATGCACCATCCCGTCTGGTCTCTTCGGCGCTCGATGAATGGAGTCGGTACCTCAGCGGCCAGAGTGAACAAAGCCGTTCAACGCTTACATGGTTCTAAACGGAGTGCCCTGACTGACGGGAGCCGCTGCGTTCAGTGCCCGGATTCGCTCCTCAAGAGGAGGATGGGAGGCAAGTAGCGCAGCCAGACTGATCCCTTCGTGCGCACCTTCGGTGATGGCGAGCGCATGCATGCCCTGGGGCATGTCGTCAGGCATCTGTTGCTCGCGATGCAGTCGTTCCAGCGCTGCGATCATGGCATTGCGACCGGCAAGATGCGCGCCAGCAGCATCAGCCCTGAATTCGCGCAGACGTGAAAACCACATCAGAATGATGTTGGCCAGCAGTCCAAGAACAATGTCTCCGATCATGCTGCTGATGTAGTAGGCCAAGCCTGGGGTATCATCCTCGTTGTTGAAGACACTACGGTCAATAAAATTGCCGATGAGCCGGGCAAAGAACATGACGAAGGCATTCAGAACCCCTTGGATGAGCGCCAAGGTCACCATGTCGCCATTGGCAACGTGACCAATCTCGTGTCCGAGGACAGCGCGGATCTCGTCACGCGTCATGCGCTGCAGTAATCCGGTTGATACAGCCACAAGAGCTTCGTTGCGATTCCAGCCGGTTGCAAAGGCGTTGGCCTGTGGCGCATCAAAAACAGCAACCTCGGGCATGTTGATTCCGGCACGCTGGGCTAGTTCGGCAACGGTGGCCAGCAGCCAGCGCTCACCTTCGTGGCGGGGCTGCATGATGACTTCAGCACCTGTAGAAGATTTGGCAATCCACTTGGACATGGCCAGTGAGACGAGTGAACCCACCATACCCCAAACCAGACAGAGAATCAGCAGCGGACTGATTTGTAATTGTCCGTCGACAAATGTGGAATGGATGCCCAACAGGTTAAGCACAAGGCCAACCATGACCATAACGGCCAGATTGGTGGCCAAAAAAAGGACAAGACGCAACATACTTCAAGCCTCTTTGTTTGCGTGTGCTTTAATTGTGCGGTCTGCGCGGTTGTTTGCAAGCAGAGATTTGTTGAGATTGGTAAACCGCAATTGCATGCCAGGGATTGTCATGCTGCAATCAGCGGGTGCCAGTTCGTTGTTGTTCTCGATCCTAGGGAATCCCATGGAGTTATGTTATCCGGGCAAACTGCCCTTTGATTCGATTGTGCGCGGTGCGCGGGTGCCTTTCTCCGCAGAAATTGATCCTAAGCGTTCGGCGCTGATCGAAGGAGACAATCTTTCCGTACTGCGGTCGCTGCTTGACCGGTCGATTCGTTTTGATCTGTGCTACATCGACCCACCGTTTGCGACCGGACATGTCTTTCGTCAGTCCGAAGAACGCAGCAGCACCATCAGTCCTTCAGCCGGGTCTGGACTGGCCTATGGAGATCTGCTTAAAGGCAGTGCATTTATTGAGTTCATGCGTCAGCGCATCATCCTGATTCGTGAGTTGTTGACGGAGGAGGGTTCTTTTTATCTGCATACCGATGACAAAATTGGGCATTATCTGAAAATCATCCTAGATGAGGTTTTTGGGGTACGACATTTTCGTAACGATATCAGTCGCATTAAATGCAATCCCAAAAATTTTCAGCGTAAGGCTTATGGCAATAGCAAGGATGTTATCTATTTCTACAGCAAATCCAAAAAAAACATCTGGAATGATCCTCGGGAAGGTCTTGCGGATATGGATGTTAAACAGCTTTTTCGCAAGATTGATGGCACAGGGCGACGCTATACGACTGTTCCTGTGCATGCTCCAGGGGAGACCCTTAAAGGCGCTACGGCGCAGCCATGGCGAGGGCTTCTGCCACCACCCGGGCGCCATTGGCGCGCCCATCCGGATGAACTGGAACGACTTAACCAGCAAGGTTTGCTCGAATGGAGTGCCAAGGGTAATCCGCGGCGAATTCTTTATGCGGACGAACATACCGGCAAAAAGGTTCAGGATAGCTGGATATTTAAGGATCCTCCGTATCCACGTTACCCCACGGAAAAAAACCCGGAACTCCTGTTGCGGATTATTGCAGCATCATCGCGGCCAGACAGTTGGGTACTCGACTGTTTTGCCGGCAGTGGGACCACACTGGCTGCCTGTCAGCAGTTGGGGCGGTGCTGGCTGGGTGTGGATCAGTCTCCGGCAGCCATTGATACCATCCGCAAACGCTTCGCAGCAATGCAGCCTGCAGTGGATTATCAGTTCATTGCTGCCGGTGCGGGCACGACGCCTGATGCTGTGTTTAAGGACTAAAAAGCAGATACTATGGCCAAGCAGGCAATCTTGGACAAGTGAATTGCCACCAGAGAATGCAAAAAATAAGTGGAAGATCGCATGGTCCTTGTTTCGCTATGCCTGCGTCGATGCATTACCCTCAGCACTTGCCAAATCTACACCGGAATCTTTGTAGGCCGGGAAAGTCTTGAGTTAACTTTTGCCTGGCCTCAACTTAACTGTGCAATGCGCCATATTGCCGCAGCCTGAGCTGCCATCCAGTTTTGCCGTGCAGCAATGCGCTCAGGTGTCCAATCGATATTCTCATCGCCGAGCTTTTTGGTTATGGCAAAACCGCTTTGCCGATAAGTATCCCTCTTCTGGTGGTATTCAAAATTACCCAGATCCCGATTCGGACCAGCCTGCAGTAACGTCATATTGCCGAGGCGATATACAAGAGCCTCTGCGTCGTCGTTGCCAATGCCACCCCAGTTATCCGGGGCATTCTGCGGCAAGATGTGCTCGATATTGAAAGCATCGCTGGCGAAGTCATGAGCCTGCTGTGATAGGTGCTTTTCGATCGAACAAAGAATGAAACGGACCACGCGGTTGTTGCGCGAATCCGTGGTACGGATGATCTTTTCTGCGAATGTGGTTCTGAATGCCATGTCATCCGGATAGATGTTGCGTAAGAGTTGTAGCGTGGGCCCTAGGCTAATCTGCTCCTTCTTCGCGACACGCTCTGCGACTTCGTTGTATTTCCGCTCTTGTTCAGCAGTGCTTTGGGAGCCGATGACGTTAAAGCGCATCGAGATCACAACAGTAGCGCGCAGTAGCCCTGTAAAGTCAGGCGCATCGAAGATTCGCTTGGCAGCTAGCAACAATGGAAACGGCTGCCGCACACGAAAAGTTTTCAGCACCCCAACAAGCTGTTTGTCTTCCAGAGACCACTCGGATGGTTCTGGTGAAGTTAAGGCTAGGTACGTGTCGAGGTCTTCTTCCATATCACGCAGCAACTGGAACACGGACTCTGCTGAGGTGATTTGGGCGCGAATCGTCTTGAATAAATCTGCCTGACGCGCAAAACTGCGACGGCTATTCCAGTGAGCGCGCAGAAAGTCCGGGAAATTTTCCGATTGAAGCCGACCAACGATAGCCTCCCAGCGCTCTTCAAGGTTACGCAGTTCATGATCGGACTCATTTCCTCGATCGAGTACCGAAAAAAGATAATTTTTAAGTAAATCAGTTGCAGAAAGTCGAACGCCACGGGCATTGAGCGTCTCGAATACTTTGTAGGCGTTAAGTTCGTCGGTCACAGTGATTACGGTGAAGAACAGTCTGTCGCTGATATCTTCCATAAGTTTCGCAAGCCGCATTCCTTCATCGCCTGTATTGGTCTTGAGGTATCCTGCAACGCGCTTGTCGAACCACTCAAAAGCCTTGCGCAACAGATGCTCGGAAGCGCGAAAGCCTCTCTGTGGAAGGTGTCCGAGCGGGACCAAGTAGGTCTGAAAATAGTTGTTGTTGTTGCGATTGAGAGTCAGTTTGGGACGCGCGACAAGCGTTACAGGATCAAGGTAACCAACATAGGTTTGCCGTATCTGCTCTATGCGGCGCTTATTGGACTCGGCGTCATTACCTGTATCGATCAGGTGTTGGATATTCTTGAGAATGGCGAGAACGATGAGGCTGATGGTCGTCAGTCTCTGTTGCCCATCAATGACATCGAAGGTCTTGTCGTCATTGGATTGCAAGACAAGGTATCCCATGTAATGGGTACCTTCACCGTCGATATTGAGTGTGCCGAGAAGATCCATCCACAGGTCTTCCCATTCTTCGCTCGTCCAACTGTAGTCGCGTTGAAACCGTGGGATACGGTATGTTAGGCCGTTTCCTATGAGTTTCCTGAACGTATTGTTCTCTGTTTTGAAGTTTGTGGTTGCCATGAATTTCCCTTATTCATATTCGGTTACTTCGCCCAGTTAAGCACCGATTTTCTAACCTTTGTTGATACTTAAATTCAGCCGATGGCTGCTTGCGCAGGCCCTTGAACCCATTGTGGGGCTCATAGGAAAGAGTGGGGATTCGGCTTCGTCTTCCCTTTGGGCCGTTGCACAGAGACAGGATTAATACCTGTCAGTTCAGCAAATTTATTGATCAAGCACTATGGGGTTCTTTTGGATAAATCAATGTTGTTGATCTCCATCATCTTTCCCAAATTGCTTGTTCAACCCAGTCCAGCGAAGAACTCTTAAAGGGCAGTTTTAATTTAGAACGACATCAGCAATTGGGTCGGATTCGATAGCGTTCCAGAAAGCGGCTCAGCCGACCAAGGGCTTCGATCAGTTGGTCTCGGTGGGGCAGAAAGACCACCCTGAAGTGGTCGGGGTGCGGCCAGTTAAAGCCAGTTCCTTGAACCAGGAGCACTTTTTCCTGCTGAAGAAATTCCAGAATAAACGCTTCGTCATCTTCAATAGGGTAGAGATCAGGGTCCAGTCTAGGGAAAAGATAGAGTGCCCCTTCGGGCTTGACACAACTGACACCCGGAATGGAGGTCAAAAGTTCATGGGCCAGATTTCGCTGTTCGAGCAGACGTCCGCCTGGCAGAATCAGATCCTGGATGCTTTGATAGCCTCCAAGTGCTGTCTGCACGGCAAACTGGGCCGGTACATTGGCACATAGGCGCATGGAAGCGAGCATGTCCAGTCCTTCTACATAGTCGCTAGCACTACGTTTGTCGCCACTGACCACAAGCCAGCCAGCCCGGAAACCAGCGATTCGGTAAGCTTTGGACAGTCCGTTGAAGGTAATGCAGAGCAAGTCTTCTGCCAGGGTGGCGATCGATGTGTGTTCGACATGGTCGTACAGAATCTTGTCGTAAATTTCATCAGCGTAGATGATCAGTTGG
Source organism: Pseudomonadota bacterium (assembly GCA_021804485.1). Lineage (GTDB taxonomy): Bacteria > Pseudomonadota > Gammaproteobacteria > Pseudomonadales > Moraxellaceae > JAJXWR01. Next base: position 9,108 of record JAJZHM010000032.1, read on the forward strand.
TGCTTGCGGGCAATTTCAACCAGTGCTTGCAGGATATGCACCGGGTAGCAGGCGCCTGTTGGGTTGTTGGGGTTGATGATGACCAGTGCGCGCGTTCGGGGGCTGATATGCCGTTCGACTTCTTCGGGGTCGGGGTACCAGTTATTGCTCTCATCACACAGATAGTGAACCGGGCGACCACCGGAAAGGGTTACGGCTGCAGTCCAAAGCGGGTAATCCGGTGCAGGGATGAGTACTTCATCACCGTCATTAAGCAGAGCCTGCATGGCCATGACGATCAGTTCTGAAACACCGTTACCAACATAAACATCATGTACATCGACGCCAAAAAGCCCCTTTTGTTGGTAATACTGAACGATGGCCTTTCGGGCTGCAAAAAGCCCACGGGATTCAGAGTAACCTATGGCCTGAGGGAGGTTAAGAATGACATCCTCAAGGATTTCCTGGGGTGCTTCAAAACCGAATGGGGCTGGATTGCCAATATTCAGCTTGATGATGCGATGTCCCTGTTCCTCCATGCGTGTTGCCGCCTTGAGAATGGGTCCACGGATGTCGTAACAGACGTTCTTCAGTTTTGCAGATTTGGCAATGTCCATGATGTCACAGTCAAAAGTCAGGCAGATAAGGAATCATACCTTAACTCGGGTCTTTTTCAGGAGTACCTCGCGTAATTTCTTTGTGAAAAGGCTTGTCGTACCCGGAATTTGTGATTACCATGCAGTAATATTTATCGCGTGCGATATAAAACGGGTGGATTATGCAAGAGACTGAGCTGTCGACTGATGCATTGTGGAAAGATAAACTGAGCCCTGCCCAGTATGCGGTTTGTCGTTGTTCGGCAACGGAACCACCATTTAGCGGACGCTATTGGGATCATCACGAACCGGGGCAATATCACTGTGCCTGCTGTGCCCAGATTCTGTTCCATTCGGATCACAAATTTGATTCGGGTACAGGATGGCCATCTTTTTATCGAGCCATTGGCCCGGTACTCGAAAAGCCGGATCACAGCCATGGTATGACCCGTATTGAGGTATGCTGTACCCAGTGTGCTTCACATTTGGGGCATCTTTTTAATGATGGTCCGGCTCCAACCGGACTACGTTACTGCATTAATTCACTATCCCTGCAATTCAGCCCTGCACACCAAGGAGAATCAAGATGAGCGTCTATGAATACAGTGCCCGTACCATCCAGGGACAGGAACAGTCTTTATCCGAGTATGAAGGCAAAGTACTGCTGATCGTCAATACCGCCAGCAAATGTGGCTTTACGCCGCAATATGAAGGCTTGGAGAAACTGTACAAAGATTTTCATGATCAGGGCTTTGAGGTACTTGGATTCCCCTCAAACCAGTTCATGCATCAAGAACCGGGTACGGATGAACAGATCAGCGATTTCTGCTCAATGAACTTTGGCGTGACTTTTCCCATGTTTTCCAAGGTTAATGTTAATGGCGATGATGCCCATCCCTTATATCGTCATATGACTGAAGAGGCACCGGGGCTTTTGGGTATCAAAGCAGTCAAATGGAATTTCACCAAATTCCTGATCAATCGGCAGGGTAAAGTGGTTAAGCGTTTTGCGCCGACGGTTGAGCCTGAGTCCATTCGCGCCGACATTCAAAAGCTGCTCTGAATCAACCAATCTGGCCTCAGGGATCGGATCCACATGGGGCCTTTTTCAGGTTGCGGAGTACCAGCGCAGGTGCCTGACGTTCAGTAGGCTTTTTTCTTCCAGGAATCTTCTTCCTTGAGAGCCTTGTCAAACTCTTCCTCAAGCTGGTTGCCGTGGTGCGCGTTCGGAGAAGAATCGGTATGTTCCTTTTCTGCCTGTTCATCTTGTTCGCGCTTCAGGTTCAGTTCGTCAATGATCTTCTGAATACGTTCCTGCAAAGCATTTTTTTCAGGGCTGGCATTCATCTGGCGAATTTCATCAAAAGCGCGTTGGTACATGAGTATGGCCACCGGAAGCTTGCCATCACGTTGCGCGTCTTCGGCTTTGCCAATAAGCAGATCAACCTGGATCTGGATGGATTTGCTGCGGATATGATTGAGCAGCTGACGGGCCTTATTGATTTCAATTTCCTTGTTGTTGTGCAGGTTTTGAATCAGGCGGGCCGCTGACATTAATGATTGACGAATATTTTGGGCTTCAACCGGAGAACCGATCTTGTGGATGGGAATGCTGGCCTGCTGGCTAAGGGCCTGAAGTTTTCCCTGGGCATCGAGCAGGTTTTGCTGGGTGCGCTCCAGTCCTGGTTCAAGTTCCAGCCATTCCTGCTGCAGGCTGATGTACTGTTCAAGTGCGTACTGAGCCAGATCCTTGCCTAAATAAAACAAAGGTATGCTGTTGAGCAGATCGGAATAGGAGCCACAACGACGCTGAATACCGGCAATTTTCATGCGCCGCTGTTCACGGTTGTTTTCAAGCGTGCGGTTGATCGACCAGATCAGGCTGATGATCAATATGGCAACCACAACAGCTGCAGTGATCATGCTCCAGGACATAATTATTCCCTCCGGGTCTTACAAGTATTGTAGACCTCCTTGGCTATTATGCATCAGATTCCAGCCTCACGTCGCTTGATCAAAGCATAATAGAGTACCGGAATCACGATAAGAGTGAGCAGGGTCGAGACCAGAATCCCAAAGATAAGCGAGACAGACAGGCCGTTGAAGATCGGATCGGGCAGAATGAAAAAGGCACCCATCATGGCAGCAAGTGCAGTCAGTATGATCGGGCGAGCCCGGGTTGCTGCCGCATCGATGACCGCATCTTCAAGCAAGCTCCCGGATCCAAGCTGGATATTGATGAAATCCACCAGCAAAATAGAGTTGCGCACAATGATGCCTGCCAAGGCAATCATGCCGATCATGGATGTGGCGGTAAACTGGTCATGCAGCAGCGCATGTCCTGGCATGATACCAATTAGGGTCAGGGGAATGGGCATCATGATGACCAATGGCACCATGTAGGAACCAAACTGGGCAACAACCAGCAGATAAATCAGGATCATGCCTACACCATAAGCCAGTCCCATGTCCCGGAATGTTTCATAAGTCACTTGCCACTCACCATCCCACTTGATCGCATAGTGCCGGTACATGTCATGTGGTTGATGGGTAAAGTATTCGTCAAGTTTAAGACCATGAGGGACAGGCAGATTCGCCACCGTTGGCCTCAGGGCAAACATGGCATACAACGGCGAATCAATGGCACCGTGGACATCGGCCATGACTTCGCTGACCGGGAGAAGATCCTTGTGATAGATCCAGGCATCATCATGATCCTTATGCACTTTGACTACATCACTCAAGGGGATGAGTTGACCCTGATTATTGTGCACGCCAAGATCAAGGGTGGCATCCAGCGAGTCGTTGCTCCATGCTGGCAGGCCAAGGTGCAGGGGGACAGAGTAACGATTATCCCCGGTGTAAAGGTATCCGACATCCAGACCATGCAGGCCAAGCTGCAGACTGGATACGACTCGAGATCGGTCTACGCCTTCGAGCGAAGTCCGTTCGGCATCGACGTGGGCCACCAGCCGCTCGGAGGTTGCAGGCACGGTATCATCCAGACTGACCAGATTCGGATTGTGGTGCATGGCATCGGTAAGTTCTTTGGCGATCTGACGGCGCCCAGCCTCATCCGGGCCGTATATTTCAGCGACCAAGGGGGAGAGGACCGGTGGCCCGGGGGGAACTTCGATGACACGCAGCCGGGCGTGATAGCCATCCGCAATTTTTTGCAGGGGTTCAATAACCGACTGGGCTATCTCGTGGCTGGAACGATCCCGATGATGCTGATCAAGCAGGTTGACCTGCAGATCACCCTGCCAGGGTTGCTGACGCAGATAATACTGCCGGACCAGGCCGTTGAAATTAATGGGCGAGGCTGAGCCGGCATAAGCTTCATAATCAGTTACTTCCGGAATCCGGATGATCCGGCGACCCAACGTATGCAGCAGAGCTGAAGTGCGTTCAAGTGGGGCATCATGGGGCATGTCAACGACGACCTGAAACTCAGACTTGTTGTCAAAGGGCAACATTTTCAGGATAACCAGTCGGGCAACGGCCAGAGAGCAGGACAGCAAGATGAGGCCAAACAGGCTGGCATAGAGTCGATGTCGGTTACGGCGGCCGTTCTTTGAGTCAAGAAATGGTTTGAGGACCTGAGCGAAAATTCGGGGATGAGCCACCGGATCGATATGACCATGATCGCCCTTCAGCCAGCGTCGGGCGAGATAGGGTGTAATGGTAAAGGCTATAGCCAGGGAAAGCAGCATGCCCATGGAGGCATTAATGGGGATGGGACTCATGTACGGACCCATCAGTCCCGATACAAATGCCATCGGCAGCAAGGCAGCGATGACGGTGAATGTTGCCAGGATGGTCGGGCCGCCAACTTCATCAACGGCATCAGGAATCCAGTGGGTCATGGGTGCATCGGTCATGCGTCGATGCCTATGGATGTTCTCGACGACGACGATGGCATCATCCACCAGAATGCCGATCGAGAAAATCAGAGCGAACAGAGATACCCGGTTGAGCGTGAAGCCAACGGCCCAGGACGCAAATAAGGTTGCTGCCAGGGTCAGTAGAACGGCCGTTCCAACGATCAGCGACTCACGTTTGCCCAAGGAGAAGAAAACCAGCACGATGACCGACGCTGTGGCAAAAATCAGCTTTTCAATCAGCTTAGTTGCCTTGGCCTGAGCGGTCTGTCCATAGTTGCGTGTGACAGTGACATGAACGTCCGCTGGAATCAGGGTGTTTTTTAGGTTGTCAACACGGGCCATCAGGGCATTAGCGACATCAACAGCATTGCTTCCCTGGATTTTGGTAATCTGCACGGTGACAGCAGGTTCCTCACCATGGCGGCTACCGATCCAGACATAGTGCTCGGACTGTGCTGTGCCAAGCGCAACTTGCGCCACGTCAGCAAGATAGATCGGGTGGCTGTTTTCCACGCCAACAATCAGTGTCTTGACATCAGCAGTTCCATGCAGAAAATCATTGGTGACGACATTCAATTGGCGGTTGTCGCGAACCACATCGCCATCACGCGCCGCAACATTGGCGGACTCAAGCACATGAGCTACATCAAGGGCACTGAGGTGGTGTGCGCGCAGTGCATCGGGATCAAGATCGATTCGTACAACTTCCTGAGGCCCTCCCAAGGTATTAACGTCCCGGGTGCCCGGAACCCGTTTCAGTTGTTCTTCTAGAGCGTGGGCAACGTGTTCGAGTTCGTAAGCACCCGTTTGAGGCTGGGCTGATGAAAGCGTAAGGGCAACGACCGGGACATCATCAATACCCATGGGTTTGATCAACGGCTCACCAACATGTAGACCCGGTGGAATCCAGTCCCGATTGCTGTTGATGGTGTCCCATAGCCGGATAAGGGCATCGTTGCGGGAAACACCGACCTTGTATTGCAATGTCAGCACAGCCATGCCTGGCATGGATACCGAATAGACATGATCCATACCCTGAACCCGGGCCAGAACCTGTTCAGCAGGGCCGGCAACAAGTTGAGCGACATCGTGTGCCGAGGCCCCTGGAAAGGGAATCATTACGTTGGCCATGGTGACGTTGATCTGGGGTTCTTCTTCCTTGGGGGTTACCGCAATGGCAAAAATACCCAGCAGCAGAGCCATTAGGGCCAGCAGGGCTGTTAGGGGTGTTTCCAGAAAGCGTCGCGACAGTCGTCCGGCCAATCCCATCTTTATGATCTCCTTATGGCTGGTTTGGCTGTACTTCAGCACCGGCAGCAACCGGATCGAGTGCAACAATATCCCCGGCTTCAAGCCCGGCAAGTACTTCAACCTGACTACCAGGTACAGTTCGTCCGAGGCGAACCTGACGCAGTTCAGGTCTGTCTTGTTGGTGCAGGCAATAGACAGCCGTCAGTTCCGAGCGGTGCACAACTGCCTGAACTGGAATCACCAGACGACGATCGTTGCCAATGACAAAGTGGGCATTTACCAGCTGTCCTGGCAGGAGCCCTTGCGGGTTGGCCAGATGCAGGCGAACTTCAGTGGTATGGGTAACCGGATCTGCTGTAGGCAGCCAGGTCATGGAACTGACCGTGCGCCAGGAAGTCTGGCCCGGAATCTCGAGGTAGGCCTTTCGTCCGGCCTGGACTTCCGTGAGCCGCATCTGGGGAATTTGGGCGGTGGCACGCAGGTCGTGCGGATCAAAACCCGTGGCCAGTGGTGTGCCGGGACTGGCGATATCGCCAACTTCAACCAGCAACTTGGACATGACACCGGAGTAAGGTGCCACGATGGTTGCAAAATTGCGTGCGGTACGCTGCTGATCCAAATCGGCCTGCAGGCTGCGAACCCTCGCCTCGGCGCTGCGTAGGTTCGCCTGGGTCTGATCATACTGAGCTTGGGAAACAAAATGCTGGCTGAGTAGCTGCCGCACCCGATTAAATTGATCGGCGGCATTCTGGGCCTGAACTTGTGCTTCACGTACTCGTGCCTGGGCAGAAATCAGTTGCTGGTCTGCGACCGAGGTGTCGATGCGCATGATGACCTGACCGGCCTTGACGTAATCGCCCGCGTGAAAATTGATATCGACGATTCGTCCTGAAGTTTGGGCTCCGACGGTTGACTGACGTTCAGCCTCAATGGTGGCAACCGTATCGTAGGTCGACTCGACCTGCTCATAGCGCGCCACCGTATTGGCAAGCGGTTTTGCTCCGGCAGCCGGGGTGAGGAAGAGAACACCTGTCAGGATCGAAAGGCCGAGTGCTCTCATGGCTTGACTTCCTCCGGAAGACCCAATGCTTTAAGGATACTCATCATGGGACACCAGTTGGTAAAGGCGGATTGGAACAGATTGAGCCCTACAAAAGCGGTAAGCAGGTACCAAGCGGGATGGACATAGTGTCCAAGGACAACGCTCAGCATGATGAACAGTCCGGCAATCATGCGTAATGCTCTTTGTACGGTCATGATGAACTCCTTAAAAGGGTCGTTGTTAAGTTCATTCAATATACCCTAGGGGGTATAATAATGCAACAGCCATTCAAACAGTCAGCCACAAGTTCTCTGTAGTGGCTTAACCCAAAACACCGAACCAGCCCAGCAGTGTACCAATGGCCAGCAATCCGAGCGGGTTCAGGGTCGTGCGTCTAAGGAGCACTGCCGTTGCCAGACTCAGAAGCCATGCTGCCGCTGAATGGACCGATGTTTTCAGCATCAGGGCGGCACTGGCCAGTATAAGCCCACTGGCAATCGGAACCAGTATGGATCGGATGTAGTATCGCCATACAGCGAAGCGGGGATGTTGCCACTGACCTGCAACCACAAAGGCAAGAATCGATGAGGGGGTACACATGGCCAGCAGACTGATGATAGCTCCGCCAGGACCGGCAATCTGTGCGCCGAGCAGAAACACGACCATCACGTTTGGTCCCGGTGCGGCTTGGGCCAGGCTGACCAAATGTGCAAAATCAGCGGCTGTGAGAACATGCCTGATTTCGACCCAGTAGTGATACATATCGGAAAGCATGGCACTAGCTCCGCCAAAGGCCAGCGGAGACAGCAGCAGGAAATAGATCAGCAGGAGCAGTATCATGATCTGTGCTTGTGCCATGCGTGCCAGAGTAATCCGGCTGGAACCAGAATCAGCAGGATCTGCCAGACGGCAGCATGACCGAGTGTGGCGGCTGTAAAAGCAGCTAAACAGAGAAGCAGACGATCCACCTCGGGCCAGAGTTGTTCGGTGAGCCGTAAACCCAATGCTAGAAAAAGTCCTGCGGCACTGGCTGAAAGCCCATTGAGGGCATGAACCATCTTAGGTTGGTGGGCGAGTAGGGGGTATCCGACAACCAGCAGGGACATGAGCAGTACGGGTGTCATGAACAGCCCGGTTGGGGCGAGCAGGGCGCCACGCCAGCCAGCGCACTGGCGTCCAAATAGAATACTAAAGTTCACCACATTCGGGCCAGGGAGTACTTGCCCAAGCCCCTGGAGTTCTGCAAACTGATCCTCATCAAGCCAGGCGAATTCTTCGACAAGTACCCTGCGACACCAGGGCAGGGCTCCACCAAAACTCAGGGCACCAATACGTGCAAAGGCCATAAACAGGCGGGTCAGGCTGATTTCCTTCGTATTCAGCATTGGCTTTCACACAATCCATACACAATACACCCCCAATCATACACAGGAACTACCGTTCTGTCTTGACCCGGAGCAATCCGCAGCCCTATGCTTGAAACCGTACTCAGTGAACGCATGTTTTCTTAATATAATCATATAGTTACAAGTGTTCACAGAGTGTACGGGCATGCGCTGAATAAATACAGATAAGTGCGCTGTGTCAGGTTCGTCGCAGGACGGGGGAGCCGAAAGGTTGTACCGACGAAGGACCCATCTAATAAAAAAGGACATGATGTCATGAAAAAAATGGTTATGATTTTGAGTTTGCTCGGGGGAGCAAGCCTGCCATGCTGGTCCATGCAGTCGATGGGGGACTCGGCGCTTGGAAATATTAACGGTCAGGATGGAATCGATATCAGTGCGAGTTTTCAAAGCAGCAGTTTTAGTCTAATCAGCCTTGAAACCAATAGTGGTCTGGATTCCACAACATCCACACCATCGATGACGCAATGGCAGGGCTTTGGAATGCAGGGAGCCATTGACTGGAATATCGGAACGGGTCTTTCTTCGACAGGGCAGGCGGCTTTGAACCTGCATATGGCAGGTACGGTAATCTTTAATCCTGTGTCGGTTTATACCTCGGCTTGGAATGGTTCAACAGTCTTGCAGACTGCAGTGGCTTCGGGGGCGGCCAATGAGTTCAAGTACTCGCTGGGGCAGGTTACGGTCAATTTGACCTATGCCCTGCAACAAGGTTTTACCGATCAGATGAGTGGAACCGTCTTGTCGCACAATGGGCTGACACTGACCAATTCCGGTTGTCCTACTTCGGTTTGTACTCAGTTGCTGAATCCTTCTTGGTCACAAGGCTCCAGCAGTTTTGCCGCCAGCAGTGTGGTCTATCAGGATTTTAATCCGGTTAGCGTCTCGATCTCAGCGGTTAATGGCACGACCTTGAATGCATGGAAAGCAACGGATACGACCTTGTCCAGCAGTCTTTCGGGAACAACGGCCAGTGACGGTCTTTTGTTGTCAATCGGTGCGGTGCAAGGCAGCAAGGTGGTAACCGGAGCGACTGGAACAGGAACAACGGGTAATTACACAACGGCTGTTAGTCACCCTGCAACCAATATCCTTATTCCAAGCAATGCCAATGCACAGCAATTGATGCAGGCCTTGGCAACTCTTTCGAATGCCATGAATCTGCCCTCATTGCTTGGGCAAGGGAGTCTTTTCCGTTAACAAGATGGCGAACCTCATGCAATCCTAAGTTCCCGGTATTAAGTTAAGCAGAAATGAATCGCCAGCATGGGTTGGATGCCTGATGCTGGCTCTGCCCAGGAGATGCTGATGTCGGATTTGTATGAAAAAAGTCTGTCCAAGGTTCCTGAAGTAACTCTGGTGTTCTGGTTGATCAAGATTGCGGCCACAACCCTTGGTGAAACCGGTGGTGATGCGGTCACCATGTCGATGCACTGGGGTTATCTTTGGGGTACGGCCCTGTTTGGTCTCATGTTTGTCGTTATGGTTGCTGCCCAGACCCGGGCACGTTCCTTTCACCCCGGTCTGTACTGGCTAACCATTGTGGCGACCACGACCGTTGGAACCACGATTGCGGATTTTGTTGATCGTTCTCTGGGGATTGGTTATGCAGGGGGATCAAGCATGCTTTTTTTGCTTTTGCTGCTTAGTCTGTTCCTCTGGTACCGGGTTATGGGTACGGTTGCCGCGACCTCGATCAATTCGCCACGCTCGGAGGCATTCTACTGGACGACCATCATGTTTTCCCAGACGCTGGGTACAGCGCTTGGGGACTGGACGGCGGATACGGCAGGTCTGGGCTATACCGGAGCACTGCTCCTGTTCGGTGGGGTGTTGCTGGTGGCAGCCATGCTCTTTGCCTGGACCCGTCTTTCTCGTACACTGCTGTTCTGGGTGGCCTTTGTGATGACACGGCCCCTTGGGGCGGTACTGGGCGATTTTCTGGACAAGCCAGTCAATCTGGGTGGTCTTGATCTTAGTCGCTTCGGTGCTTCGGCTGTTCTGATCCTGTGTATGCTGGTGTTGATGTGGTTTTTTAAGCAGTACCCAGCATCGCTAAATCAGAAAGAATCGTAACCGGGAATGACGTGCGTGCGGGTACTGTTGGTTGAAGATGATGCCATGATTGGGGCACTGGTTCAGGACTCCCTCAGGGATGCCAGCTATGCTGTCGACTGGGTACAGGATGGTCTGGACGCCTTGGGCAGTTTGCGGGCTCAGACCTATGATCTCGTTTTACTTGATCTGGGATTGCCTGGTCGGGACGGGCTTGAGGTTCTAAAGACGTTGCGGGCAAGGAAAAATCCGGTTCATATTCTGGTACTGACCGCACGTGATGCTATTGAAAACCGCGTACAGGCCCTTGATGCAGGTGCTGATGATTATCTGCTCAAGCCCTTTGCTATGACGGAATTGCTGGCACGCATGCGGGCAGTTCTTAGACGCCACGGTGGACATTCAACATCCTGCCTGGAAAATGGTCATATCGAGCTTGATCTGGTAGCTCATGCAGCTCGGGTCGATGCGGCAGAATGGATTCCTCTGAGTGCTCGTGAATTTGCGCTGTTGCAAGCTCTTATGTTGCGTCCGGGTGCCATCCTGTCCCGCTCTGATCTGGAAGATCGGATTTATGGCTGGGGCGAGGAGGTTGAGAGCAATGCGGTTGAGTATCTGATCCACGCACTGCGCCGAAAGCTGGGGCAGGCACAGATCAGGAATGTCCGGGGGGTTGGATGGATGGTTTCAAAGCCTCAGTAAGTCAGTCTTTACAACTGAAATTATCCCTGGTCCTGTCGCTTTGGATTGTTGCGGTGACGGTGGTCGCAGGCAGCTTGTCCTTTCGGGCTGCCTACCAGCAGGCCCACGAATTTCAGGATGATGTACTGAAACAGGTTGCCGGAATTCTTATTCCCGGTAGTCTGCATCATCGGGCGGGTCCGCTGATTGATTCCGATGATGAAGAATCAAGGGTTCTGGTGCAGCGCCTGGATGAACCGGTGCCGGTGCAAAATAATGTGGACAAGACAGGTTTGCTTAATCTGCCAGCCGGTCTTGCTGATGGTTTGCATTCATTACACATCCATGGTGAACATTTCCGGGTGCTGGTTGTAACCTTTGGGGATGGGGAGCGTATTGCCGTAGCACAGGAAGCGGGTTTTCGTGATGAAATTGCCCGATCCAGCGCCCTACGCACGGTCATGCCGTTGATAGTTTTTCTGCCGCCGTTGTTCTGGATCCTGTCCCGGGTCATCCGGAATATGTTTGAACCGATTGTTCGGGTTTCCAGAGAACTGGATCAACGTCACGAACAGGATTTAAGTCCCGTTCAGGAAATTGCTGTTCCACGGGAGGTACAGCCCTTCGTCAAAGCCATCAACCGGCTGTTCAAACGGGTCAACCACACGATGGAAGGTCAGCGGCGTTTTGTTGCCGATGCCGCCCATGAGTTGCGCTCACCCCTGACGGCACTATCCCTGCAGGCAGAGCGTCTGGCCAAGGCTCCGATGTCGGATATGGCCGTGGAGCGGCTGAGTTCCATGCGGGCCGGTATTGAGCGTAATCGGAACCTGCTTGAACAACTGCTGACTCTTGCACAAACTCAGTATCATCAGCATCCTGCCCTCCATGGCGTCGCGATTTTGAAAGTGTTGGCTCAGATTCTGGAAGATCTGATGCCACTTGCCGAGCGCAAGCGCATTGATATTGATGTGGAAGGAAGTCCTGATCTTCAGGTCTATGGTACGGAAGCTGATGTGAAGGCGCTGCTGAAAAACCTGCTTGATAACGCCATTCGCTACAGTCCTGAACATGCACGGGTCAAAGTACAGATTATTAACCAGGCCACTGGGGTGCTTCTGCGGGTTCAAGATGAGGGCCCTGGGATTACTCCTGCCGAACGTTCACGGGTGTTTGATCCGTTTTACCGGACGCTGGGGAGTGGACAGATGGGCTCTGGGCTTGGGCTGGCCATCGTTAAGGCGGTAGCTGACCGCATGCAGGCACGGATTGTCATGGGTTATACCGACCCTAAACGAGAGCAAGGGCTTGAAGTTAGTCTGTATATTCCACATCAGGTTACAACCTGATAAAACAGCCCAAACTCTTGGATTTAATCCGGTCATTTGTTGTGAATTTAACTTCATAATTCTCTGTTTTATAGATGTTTTTATTTTTGTTATCGAAATATTCTGCCATAATATTTTGCATGTCCGCTTTTTGCGTGGAATGACCGAGACTGACGCCAATAGCCGGATTTCACAAATGTATATTCGTCAGACACGATCAGCATCCAGTTCCTCTGGTGAATCCTACATCATGAGCCGCTTAGTGCGAGGCATCCTTCGGGCCGCGCAGGATGTTGGCAGATTACCAGAGGTGACCTTCGATCTGGCTAAGGTTGATTTGTTGGTCGCTCAAACGTGTGGCCCTTCTATATCAATACCGTGGCATTGCGGCTAGTGTTCTTGTCTGAACTTCATCGATTACTCGAATAGCCGCTTTTGCTTGACGATGTAGCCCGCAGGCTTTTTCTGCATTTCCAATAGACCTTCGTCGACCAAACGCTGCAACCACACCTTGGCCTGAGCGTTGGAAACGTTTAGCGCGGCCGCCACTTCGGCGTCCTTCATTGGCGTACTCAAAAGTTGCTGAATCGTAGCGCGTACGGCAGCGAAGAGCACTTTGGCCAGGGTCGATTCTGGCTGCGCAGATTCCTTGGCTTCCTTTATCGGCGACGTTGTCTTGGCGTCAGCTGACGTTGGTTCTTCGTCTGAAAATAGCGCAAAACCACCCTTTGGCGATGCCGTCGGCATTGGCATCGCCACGTTGAACACGTCCTCGAACGAATCCACGTCTTGCGGGTTCGGCCAGGGAAGTGCGCCTTTCTCTCGCAAAGCATTTAACCCAGCTGAAGACTCGCCCGTCGATCGAATGAATACTGGGGCGAACTTGAGTTTGTCGAGCTGCTCGACTGCACCCGCCCAGGTACCACCTTTGTTGAAGTCGGAATTGACCACCAGTGAGGTGTCCGCCAATGCATAAATCAGCTTGTTTCGCTGCATGGCGTTGCCTACATTGAATCCGGCGCTCGGGTCGTAAGGCGAAATCAGCACCAGCTGACCGTCGAGCAGCAGGTTGCGATGCTCGCGGTTCATGGTGGTCTTTTCCAGACTGTCCGCCAGCACGCCACAAACTTTTCCACCTCCCTCAAGTGCACCCCGCATGGCGGCCTGATCGATGCCCTTGGCGCCACCGGAGACAAGGGTTCTGCCTGCCCGAGCAGCGAGCCGGCCAACTGCCATGGTGTAGTCGATGAGGGCGTCGTCTACATGGCGCGATCCGACGACGGCAAACCCACCGGTTTCGAGCAAAGCCATGGTGCCACAGCCGTAGAGCATTGCCGGGGCATCCTCACGAAGGCGGGTCTTCAGGCGACGCGGATACTCGGCATCGGCACGGCTGACCACCCAAATGGCGCGTGCCTGCCAGCGCTCAATCACTTGACCCAGCAGGAATCCGCGCCCCAACAATTTCTGCAGGCGGCTCTCGTTAATCACCGGTTGGCAGGCACGCAGGATCTCAGCTGCGTCCGGCGAAAGGAGATCCGCAGGCTGACGCTGGATCTCGCGCAAATGTCGCGCGAGACGTTTGTATTCACCAGGCGAGAGCAGATCCGATGACGCAGTCCCTGGTCCGGTAATGAGCGGTGCAGTCAGCAGCAGGATCGCTTGGGTGTTGGGTGAGAGGACTGGCGTCATTCGTCGTGCCCCGTCTGTGAAAGGGCCATGGGCCATACCACGCTACTACCGCCCTTACGCAGTAGCCATGCAGACACCGTCAGCGTCCAGCGCGAGTCGACCATGTCATCCACCAAGAGGACTGGTCCGGGAGGAATGGTCTGGCCTTTGAGAGCGAGCGAACCATCAATGTTGCGCGCCTGTTGTGTGCTATTTGCCATCGTTTTCTGTTCGGGCCTTGCGTCTGTTTTTGCGATGACCATTTGAAACGGCAGACCCAGCGCAGCCGCCAAGCGTTGCGCGAAATTCGGTACCAATTCGAGATGCCGAAGCGAAGGAACGCAGGTCACCCAAGTTGGGCTCGGCTGCGGATTCCACTCTTGAACCAGCTTCACGCACGCAGCAACGAGGTCATCGGAAAAGTGGCCGTCGTGATATTTGCCCTGCCGAACCAAGCCACCCAAACCGACATCGCCCCAGACGCATAGCGCCTTGCCGGATTCAGCCTGATGGGCAGGAGCGATGAATCCCTTGACGTCGTACTGGGGCATGCCCCCATCGGGCCATTTTTTGCGTGGCCCGATTGGCAAGCTGGTTCGACAAAGAAATTCGACGGCGGCTTTGACCAGATTGGTATCAACGGTTGAAGGCAATGGCGGTAAGGCAGGTTCTGTGACAACACTTGGATCGCCGTCGAGCGCTCTAATCAGGAACCCCATGTGATCACCAAACGCCAGACTGACGTAGTCCTGCATCTGCTGGTGTTCGTCACGCCGTAATGCGGTGAGCCGTTCCG
>JAJZHM010000128.1 GCA_021804485.1 Pseudomonadota bacterium
CGGGACAGGCCATGTACAGTGCGATGCTCAATGAGCAGGCTGGCATTCTCGATGATGTCATTGTCTATGCGCCGGATCGGCATCAGCCTGATCTCTGGCGTATGGTGGTCAACTGCGCCACCCATGACAAGGATTTGGCATGGATTCGTGCCCAATGGCAGGGAAAAAATGTTGAATGGGTGGAACGCTGTGATCTGTCCATGCTTGCCCTGCAAGGACCGAAGGCACGGGCTTGTCTTGAAGCAGTGCTTTCTGTCGGATTTCATGCCGACCTGCAGCAATTGGCGACGTTTCAGGGTGAATCATTTGCGGATTTTTTTATCGCCCGTACAGGATATACCGGAGAGGATGGTTACGAGATCATGCTTCCAAACGACCAAGCTGTTGATTTTGCCGAACAGCTTTGCCAACAGGGTGCCTTGCCCTGCGGGCTTGCCGCACGTGACACCCTGCGTCTGGAAGCAGGCATGAACCTTTACGGTCAGGACATGACGGAACGGGATACGCCTCTGACTTCCAATATGGCCTGGACGGTTGCTTGGGAGCATGAGTTCGTGGGTCGGGAAGCCTTGCTGCTGCAGAAGAATACTGGGCTTAAGGAGGCTCTGGTCGGGCTGGTCATGAAGGACAAGGGCGTGCTCCGAGCCGGAATGATGGTGCATGATGCTCAGGGTCGGCAGGGCGTAATGACCAGTGGGACCTTTGCTCCAACACTGGGACACGCGATTGCCCTGGCACGACTGCCGCTGCCGTTGGCAACCCGTGTTCTGGTAGATCTGCGAGGCAGGCAGATTGAGCTTGCGGTCGTTAAACCGCCGTTCGTCCGTAATGGGCAAGTCTGTTTTAAAAATTATTGAATCGTATAGACAGCGTGGAGACCTTTCATGAGTACAACACCGAGTGACCTGTATTACACATCGAGCCATGAGTGGGTTCGTCGCGAAGATGACACGGTTGTCGTCGGAATCACCGATCATGCACAGGATGCCATGGGTGATCTTGTTTACGTAGAACTGCCTGAGGTTGGTGATGAGGTACAGGCTGGTGATGAAGCGGGTGTGGTGGAGTCCGTCAAGGCCGCTTCGGATATTTATGCGCCGGTGAGTGGCAAGATTGTTGCCATCAATGAAGATCTGGCGGACAGTCCGGAGTTGGTCAATCGTGACCCTTACCATGATGGCTGGCTTTTTCGTGTTCAGTTGAGCGATGCCTCGGAACTGGAGGAATTGTTGCAAGCGGATGAGTACCGGGACTTTTGCCAGTCCGAACATGATCATTAAGATTGCTGCATCCTTAACATTCCTCATTCGCAACAGGAAGATCCATGTCTTATATCCCTCATACGTATGAAGATGAACAGTCGATGCTGCATGCCTTGGGTTTGCAGCATCAGGATCAGCTCTTTGATGAGATTCCCGCAGAGCTTGCAGCTCCGGCGCTCAATCTGCCTGAGAGTCTGAATGAAATGCAGGTTCTGCGCCTGCTGTCGGCCAAGGCAGGACACTTCCATGAACGACGCTGTTTTATAGGTTTTGGTGCTTATGCCCACCATATTCCTGCTGCCGTCTGGGATATTGTTGGTCGTGGCGAATTCATGACGGCCTATACGCCTTATCAGGCCGAGGCCTCCCAGGGTACCTTGCAGGTTATTTATGAATTCCAGAGCATGATGGCGATGCTGACTGGCATGGATGTCTGTAACGCTTCGGTCTACGACGGAGCCTCAGGATTGGCGGAAGCCGTCCTTATGGCTTTGCGTTTGCAGAAAAAGCACCCAAATCCCCGGGTTCTGGTTCCGGATGGCGTTCATCCCTGGTACCGGCAAACATTGCGTTCGATTGTTTCCCAGCAGGGCATCCAAATCAGTGAAGTCGGGCATAATGACAAAGGTCAGCTTGATCCTTCCCGGCTGGATGAAGAAATCGCCCGAGGTGCTGCGGTACTTGTGCTGGCTCAACCGAACTGCTGGGGGGTACTGGACGATGTTGATGCACTGACGGATCAGGCACAGAAAGCCGGCATCAAAGTCGTCGCTCTGGTTAATCCGACCTCTTTGGCTCTGCTGAAACCTCCGGGACTGTGGGGGACGCGGGGTGCTGATCTGGTCGTAGGGGATGCACAGCCACTGGGTATTCCTTTGTCTTCCGGCGGTCCTTATGTCGGTTTTCTGGCCTGTCGCATCGAGTCAGTCCGGCAACTGCCTGGACGTCTGGTCGGACGGACGGTTGATGTGTCCATGCGTCCCGGATTTACTCTGACCTTGCAGGCGCGAGAACAGCATATCCGGCGCGCTAAAGCGACATCGAATATCTGTACCAATCAGGGATTGGCGATGTCTGCGGCAACCATTTACATGAGTTTGCTGGGTGCCGAAGGATTGGCCCGGGTTGCGGCTGTTTCCCATCAGCGCATGCTTGAACTGAGCCGATTGCTGGAAGACGCTGGAATTGAGCCTTTTTTTGCGTCTCCGGTCTTTCATGAACGGCTCTTTCGCCTTCCTGTCCCTGTGCAGCCCGTACTTCAGGCCATGGCACAACGTGGCTTTGAGGCCGGTGTGGATATGGAGCGTTTTGACCCAAGTCTGCAGCATGGCTTACTGGTGTGTACAACGGAACTGCTGGAATCGGAAGATGTCCGGGATTATGCCCAGTCCTTGATGGACGTTATTCGGGAGATCAAAGCATGACACTGATTTTTGAACATTCGATCCCGGGGCGTCGTGCCGCTGCCCAGGCACCGCTGACGCGTCCTTGCTGTGATGATCTTCCCGAGCATCTGCTGCGTTCGGTACCACCGGCGCTGCCCGAGGTTTCCGAGCTTCAGGTTGTGCGCCATTACACCCGCCTGTCCCAGAAAAACTTCTCGATCGATACCCATTTTTATCCGCTCGGTTCCTGTACCATGAAGTACAACCCGCGCGGTGCCCACCGGGCTGCCATGTTGCCTGGATTTCTTGCCCGCCATCCGTTGGCTCTGCCGGAAGAGTCGCAGGGTGTTCTGAGCTGTCTCTATGATTTGCAGGAGATACTCAAGGAATTGACCGGGATGAAAGGTGTCTCGCTGACGCCGGCTGCCGGTGCCCAGGGTGAATTTGCCGGTGTAGCCATGATTCGGGCCTACCATCAATCCCGCTCTGATCATGCCCGTACCGAGATTTTGATTCCTACGGCAGCACACGGTACCAACCCAGCGACCGCAGTCATGTGTGGTTATACCGTCCGTGAGATTCCTGTGCTGGATAACGGTGATGTTGATCTTGATGCGCTCCAGTTGGCACTTGGACCACAAACAGCTGGCCTGATGATGACCAATCCCTCAACCTGTGGTGTCTTTGAACGGCAAATCAATTTGATTGCCGGGATGGTGCATACCGCAGGTGGTTTGCTTTATTACGATGGCGCCAATCTGAATGCCATTCTGGGAAAAGTGCGACCCGGGGACATGGGTTTTGATGTGCTGCACATGAACCTGCACAAGACCTTTGCTACACCGCATGGTGGAGGTGGTCCTGGCTCAGGCCCGGTTGGTGTGCATGAGCGCCTCATGCCTTTTCTGCCGATTCCGGTCGTTGGGCGTAACGATGACGGGGTGTACGCGTGGCTGGATGAACGTGATTTGCCACAGACCATTGGGCGCTTGTCCGCATTTATGGGTAACATTGGTGTGCTGCTGCGCGCCTATTTCTATGCCCGTCAGTTAGGTCATGAAGGGCTGTTACGGGTTGGGGTTTATGCGTCCCTTAATGCCAATTATCTGATGCACCGTCTTAAAGAGGCAGGATTCAAACTGGCCTATCCGGAACGGCGCGCCTCCCATGAGTTCATTATTTCGCTGGAATGGGAGGCTAGGCATTGGGGCGTGACGGCTATGGATGTCGCCAAGCGTCTTCTTGACTATGGGTTTCATGCACCCACGACCTATTTTCCGCTGCTGGTTCCTGAGTGTTTGTTGATCGAGCCGACGGAAACGGAAAGTCGTGCTGAACTTGATGCTTTCGTGGCGGCCATGCAATCGATCCGGCATGAAGCCGAGCACAATCCGCAACTGCTCAAGGATGCTCCGCATACCCTGCCTGTCCGTCGTCTGGATGATGTGCGTGCTGCCCGGGAATTGAATCTGTGCTGGAAGCCGGGAGAATCAAGCAATCAGTAGATTCTTTTCAATAAAATCATCTCGGATATTGGCAAAGGTGTCTTCCGTCAGCCCCATGTAAGAGAGCAAGGGGACCTGAATCTTTTCCCATTCATGGTCCTCATCCTGTTCACCGAGAATGCTGAAATTACGACATAGATGTTCGGCCATCTTGAGGATGGAAAGCAGGGTTTTTTTCTCAGGAGGATAGGGTTCATTGGCGATGAACACGCTTTCGACATTATGGTGTTCTGCTATGATTTCGCACAGTTTTGCGGGAAGACGCCATGAACGGGCGACGTAATAGCCAACCACCGCATGATTGGTGTTGAGCAGCCGGTTTTCAATATCAATAATCCGGTCATCATGAGACAGATAGGATTGACTGACCACATCAAGGTATTCAGGAAAACGGGTAAGGAGCAGGGGAACACCACAATTGTGGAACAGTCCAATGGTGTAGGCTTCATCGGCGCCATTTAAGCCAAGATGTTTTGCCAGCGCCGCAGAAATATTGGCAATGTCACAGGCCGTGTCCCAGAACCGGTTCATCTGGATAATGGTGGCATCATCCATTTCGCTCTTGATGCTGATGCCGCTCAGGATGTTCAGTACGGTGGTCAGCCCCAGAATCTGCACGGCCTGCTGAATGGATGAAATGGTGTTTTTGAGCGCAAACACGGAATTAACGACTTTGAGCATGGTGCCCGACAGCGAGGGATCCTTGCTGATCAGGGTGGTAATCCGCCCGAGGTCAGGATTGGGCATCAGTTGTTCCAGTTGGAGGTCAACCAGCACTTGAGGTTGAGGGGGAAGGCTGATACCGTGCAGTACGTTTTCGATTTGTTCTCTGCTGAGTTCCATGCATGTTTCCCCTTGTTGAAACTTGCATCAGTTTAGCGAGTCTTGATGTCTGGAGAAAGTGATTGAGCGCAAGGAATATGGATTTACGTTTAAAGTCACAGGAAGACCGGCGTCTGAGTCAGGGGCATTGCTGGGTTTATAGCAACGAGGTGGCGGCTGAATCACCCCTGAAACAGTTTGCAGTTGGTGATGTCGTGCCCTTGCTGAGTCATTCTGGGAAGAAAATGGGTCTGGTCATGGTCAATCCGAATGCACTGCTTTGTGCGCGATTGATCAGCAGGGATCCGGATGCAGTCTGGGGTTCAAAGCTCGTTGAAACCAACATCCGGCGTGCCTTGGCGTTGCGGCAACGCTTTTATGCGCGCCCTTATTACCGTCTCTGTTTCGGCGACTCGGACTCATTGCCCGGGCTTGTTGTTGACCGTTTTGGTGATTACCTTGTTGTGCAGATCAGTACGGCGGCTATGGAACAGGCCAAAGTCTGGGTGCTGGAGGCCTTGCAACGTGTGCTTCAGCCTAAGTCGATTCTGCTTAAGAACGATTCGGCCAGCCGTGCTCTGGAAGGATTGCCCGAGTACAGCGAGGTTCATGGCGGCGTATGGCCAGAACAGATTGAAGTCTGCGAGGGTGATCTATGCCTGCGAATCGACCCGAGACAGGGACAGAAAACGGGCTGGTTCTACGACCATGCTGAAAATCGACGCTGGCTGGCCGGTCATGCGAAAGAAGCCCGGGTGCTGGATGTTTTTTCTTATCTAGGAGCATGGTCGATGCTGGCGCTGCAGTATGGTGCCCGCTCCGTCTGTGCCATTGATGCCTCCCAACCGGCTCTGGATGCGTTGCAGAGCGAGGCAAGGCGTTTAGGTTGGTCGGATCGTGTGCGTGTCCAGCAAGGCGATGCCTTTACCCAACTGGCGCAACTGCGCGATCAGGGGGAACGCTTTGATGTGGTTGTGCTTGATCCGCCGGCACTGATTAAAAGGCGCAAAGATCACAAGAACGGTCTGAATGGCTATCGTCGTCTGAACGAATTGGCCATCAGGCTGGTGCAGCCGGGAGGTATTCTGGT
>JAJZHM010000129.1 GCA_021804485.1 Pseudomonadota bacterium
TGGAGCGAGTGGCGCCAAGTGGGCCACATAACCCGTAAACTCAAGATGGCCTACCGACATATTCAGAAGCTCAAACATTCGACATCCAAGGACGAGGACAAGCGTCAGGCGAAACAGAAAGAGATCGGTCTTGCCCACAAAGTATATCTGGCACGTGTGCATGATACCGATGCCAAACTGGCAGCATTGGGAACCTGTGGTGCTGTTTGCGACGAGATTGCCGTGTATATAGGGCACGCAAGACGTCAAATTGAAGCACCGTTGGCTGGGGAGGTGACGGGTTGGAAAATCTTCAAAAATTGATTTTTGGTCAGACACAAACTATACGCCACATAAACATCGTACGCATTTTTCTTGTACGGTTTTTTGTACGACACTTTGATCAGTAGATGCGTAAATTCCTGCCGTTTCCATTGACCCAACTCTGACCAGCACTGGGATTTATCAGTATGCAGTTGCTTTTTGATTCATCGCAAACAACCCATCGGCTCAGGATCAGTGAGCTTTGCCGTGATGGCGCGAGAAATTGAGAAACCTGAATCCTGAAGTACAGACTTCGGATGTTCCCGAAGTCTGTAGGTTTGGTTTTAGCCAGTAAAGGCGAATTGATCCTGAGTGAGCTTCATCATGCTAACTTGTGATGCCAGCATGCTTTCGGCATGTGCCCGGGCACGCGGCAGTATTTTTGTGAAATAGAAATCTGCGGTTAAAATCTTGGCCTCGTAAAACTCAGGCTGTTCGGAACCACCCTGTTCTTTTTTTGCAACGGCAACCGAAGCCTGCATGGCCCAGAAGTAAGCCATCGTGATATAACCGGAATACATCAGAAAATCATAGGAGGCAGATCCAACAACATCGCGGTTTTTGCGGGCAGCGAGCATGATTCGAGTAGTCAGATAATTCCACTCTGCAGTCATCTTGCTCAATGTCCAGAGCATGTTGCGTAGTGGCTTGCTCCGCCAGTGCGTCGCAATGAACTTGAGGATTTCTGCACTAAATTCTCGGACGCATTGACCGCGGGTCAGAAGCAGAACCTTGCGTCCAAGCAGATCCAGAGCCTGAATGCCGGTCGTACCCTCATACAGTGTTGCAATACGGGCATCACGGGAAATCTGTTCCATGCCATGTTCACGGATATAGCCATGACCACCAAACACCTGCATACCCAATTGGGCTGCTTCAAGACCGAGTTCAGTCAGGAATCCTTTCAGGATGGGGGTCAGAAAGCCCAGTTTGTCATCCCAGTACTGATAGGTTTTCTGATCGCCTTCAAGCAGCGCCGCAGTCATTTTATCGGCATACTGTGCGGCAAAATAGATCATGGCCCGACCACCTTCAGCCACACACTTCTGAGTTAGCAGCATGCGGCGCACATCGGGATGCCAGATCAGTGCATCTGCAGAGTGATCCTTATCCTTTTTGCCAGCCAAGGATCGCATCGAGCGGCGCTCCTTGGCATAGGCAAGGGCACCCTGAAAACTTAATTCAGCATGAGCTACCCCCTGAACGGATGTACCAATCCGTGCGGTATTCATAAAGGTAAACATGGCATCCAGCCCTGCATTGGGCTGGGCGATCAGATATCCCACGGCTCCATCAAAGTTGAGAACACAGGTTGCTGAAGCCTTGATACCCATCTTATGTTCGATGGAGCCAGCCTTCACACCATTACGTTCACCCAGTTGTCCCTCCGCATCGACACAAATTTTGGGAACAAGGAACAGGGAAATGCCTCTTGTTCCGGCAGGGGCATCGGGCAACCGGGCCAGCACGATGTGGATTATGTTGGAGGTTAGATCGTGCTCGCCGGCAGAGATGAAGATTTTAGTACCGGTGATCCGGTAGCTCCCATCCGGCTGAGGTTCTGCCCGGGTGCGTATCTGGCCAAGATCCGTACCACATTGTGGTTCGGTCAGGCACATGGTGCCACTCCACTCCCCAGAAACCAGCGGCGGCATGTAACGTTGCTTTTGCTCCTCACTTGCATGCTGCATCAATGTATTCATGCAACCGAGTGATAATCCTGGGTACATGGTAAATGACCAGTTTGCGGTGCCCATCATTTCTGACTTGATCAGACCCAGTGACATGGGCAACCCTTGTCCACCATAGGCCTCCGGATGAGAAAGACCTTGCCAACCTCCTTCGACAAAGGCCTTATAGGCTTCCTTAAATCCCTTGGGCGTACGAACGTCACCTTGATCAAAGTGGCAGCCTTCAGCATCACCGGATTCATTGATGGGAGCCAGAACTTCCTCACAGAAGCGTGCACATTCGCTCAGAATGAAATCAACTGTTTCTGGTGTCGCCTCGCCTGCTCCCGGTAATTGGGCATAATGGGCGGGAAAGTCAAAAACTTCATTCATCAGAAATCGCATATCGCGCAATGGTGCTTTGAACGTGGGCATGTGAACTCCTCAACATCGAAATAAAAGTGCAATACACCCATAGTAACAGTACACATGTTCACTGAATATGACTTTAGCGACATAATTGCAAGTCAGTGCTGCATGTTCCAAAGCCCCGCTATCCTGATCCTGTGATAAAATGAATGTAATTGCATGTGGGAGTACCCAATGTCGGCACACATCAGCATTCATACCTTGCGACAGATGAAGTCCAAAGGCGAGCGGTTTGCCTGCCTGACCGCCTACGACGCCACGCATGCCGAAGTCATCAGTCGCTCAGGTGTTGAATGTATTCTGGTGGGTGACTCTCTTGGCATGGTCGTACAAGGCCATGATTCAACGCTGCCTGTTTCGCTTGCGGATATGGCCTACCATACGGCCTGCGTCGCCCGGGGCAATCAGGGTAGCCTACTTATTGCCGACATGCCGTTTCTCAGTTACGCAGATACTGCAGATGCCATCAAGGGCGCCAAGGCATTGATGCAAGCAGGAGCCCACATGGTCAAACTTGAAGGTGGCGCCTGGCTGGCCCCACTCATTCATACGCTTCGGCAGCATGGTGTTCCAGCCTGTCTGCATCTTGGCCTGACACCTCAGTCGGTCAATGTGTTTGGTGGTTATCGGGTTCAGGGCCGTGGTGATGCCGCTGGACAGCGTCTAGTGCAGGATGTTCAGGAACTTGAAGCATCAGGTGCCGAGCTTATTGTACTGGAATGTGTTCCGCAGCAACTGGCAGCGACGGTTACCCAGGCAACCTCCGTACCTGTCATCGGCATTGGTGCGGGCCCGGCAACTGATGGCCAGGTTCTGGTGCTCTACGATATGCTTGGCCTTAACGTTGGAAAAACACCCCGGTTCATCAAGAATTTTCTTAGCGAAGGACGCTCCATTGCACAAGCCTGCCAAGCCTTTGCGGAAGATGTCCGTTCGGGACGCTTTCCTGCTTCCGAGCATTGTTTTGATTAGGACGGCCTATGAAACTTTTTTATGATCGAGCCAGCATGCGTCATTGGGTCGCTGAACAGCATCAGTCGGGGCACCGGATTGGTCTGGCCCCGACCATGGGAAACCTGCACTCAGGGCATTTGCGTCTGCTTGATGTCCTTCGTCCTCATGCCGATTTCCGGGTGGTTTCCATCTTTGTTAATCCGACCCAGTTCGGTCCTCATGAGGATTTTGACCGCTATCCGCGTACGCTGGAGCGTGACCTTGAGCAGCTTAGTGCGGTCGGCTGTGAGGCTGTTTTCGTACCCTCCGTAGAGGAGATGTACCCCTACGGCCGCGACCCCTTAACCCGGGTTGTAGTGCGCGATTTGGAAAACCGGTTATGCGGTGCCTTCCGTCCTGGTCATTTTCAGGGGGTGGCCACAGTCGTTTCAAAGCTATTTCATCTTGTTCAGCCCGATATCGCCTGTTTTGGTGAAAAAGACTGGCAACAGTTGGCTGTCCTTCGTGCCATGGTTCGTGATCTTGACATGCCAGTCGAAATTCTGGGCTGCCCGACGGAACGTGAACCCGATGGTCTGGCTATGAGTTCCCGAAATCAGTACCTCAGTCCTGAAGAACGGCAAAGAGCTGCGATTCTGAACCGGACACTGCAACAATCTGCCACTGCAATTCGGGGCGGTCTGCGTGATTTTCGGATGCTGGAAAGTTCTGCCATGGGATTGTTACAGAAATCAGGATTTGACATGGAGTATTTCAGTATTGCTGATGCAGAAACCCTTGAACCTGCCGAGGAGCAAACGCTCCAAATTCGTTTGCTTGCAGCAGGGAGACTGGGTCAGACACGCTTGATTGATAACCGGCCTGTTGAAGATGCTCCATGATTCAGGGTTTGAAACGTTGCAGGTTTTTTACGATTTAGGCACAATAGGATACTGGACGTACCTAATGTATCAAGGAATGGAACCCATTTATCTTGGCGATCTCGTCTGGAGACCATGATGCAATGCACCATGTTAAAAGCTAAACTTCACCGCGCCTGTGTGACGCATGCCGAGTTAAATTATGAAGGCTCGTGTGCGATTGATGGCGAACTCCTTGATCTTTCGGGAATTCTTGAATACGAACAAATTCATCTCTATAACGTAACCAACGGTGAACGTTTTTCGACCTATGCCATTCGCGCCGAGGAAGGCAGTCGGATCATCTCGATTAACGGTGCCGCAGCTCATAAAGCAGGTGTGGGGGATCGGATCATTATTTGTGCTTATGCAATCTATACTCCTGCAGAAGTTGAGAATTTCAAGCCAAGACTGATTTACTGCAACGCCGATAACTCAATAAGCCACACCATGAATGCCATTCCTGTTCAACTTGCCTAGTTGACGAGCTTGATGGGTGCTTCAACTCATCATATATGTCCCTTACATTCGTTTGAAGCCCCTCCATCCTGATCATGACCATTGACATATCCGATCAATCAGACGGGTTTGAAGAACATCCAATTCGGACCACAGCTTAAGGAGATGCTCCCCGATCTCGTGGCCCAGTGTGTCGAGTAATCACCTGCTCATGAGGCACCGTTGTTCATGCTGTCCTCTGATGTACCTGCAACTCGTTCATACTTTAGCGCTGCTCAGGCGCAGCATCAAGGTCATAGGATCGGCCGGCGAAGTCTGGAAGCCGTAGTGCTCGTAGAACGACTTTGCACGCTCATGGAGGCAATGAACCAGCAGTGCCCGCACTCCCGTGTTTTGTGATACGACCAGCGCCCGGTTGACGGCATCTTGCAGCAATGCACCCCCGAGCTTGATTCCTTTCGCACGATGATCAACCGCTAGTCGCGCCAACACCATGACCGGTATCGGCTCAGGCATGTTACGCCGCACGCCTCCCGTGGCCATCTGGGGCGAAACCGCACCGGCTGCCATCGCGTAGTAGCCAACAACACGGCCATCCTGATCTGCGACGACGAACGTGCGACTGACACCTCTTGCCTGATTGGCTATCGCCCGGCGCCTCAGCCAATCATCAAGTACCGGCTCGCCGCAGGAAAATACATCAAGGCGATGAGTTGTGATCAGTGGCTGCGGAGCAGTAAGCGCAAGGCTCATTCCTTGTCCCACGGCGCCTTCAAAGTGAACAACCGCTCAAGTCCAGGGTTAGGCATGGGAGGTGCGTCCAGCAGATCGAGAAACTTCTGGAACTTGACAGCGTCGAGGGTAAAGTGGACCTGATTTAACACCACCTCCTGTGCGCGTTCACAGGCCGCTTCAAGCATGAAGTCTGAGCGGTTCTTGCCGAGCAAGCTGGCAGCCTGATCAATCAGGTCCCCTGCTCAGGCAAGGCTCGCAGGTTGATGGCGGCGTCACGCATATTCACCCCCTAACGACATTTACACAAAAGATACACATACACAAAAGCTACACAAATCCTAGGCAGATGTGAGGCTATTGTCAATACGGAGTCCAAAATCCATATACACCGGGTACTACGGCAACAGGGAGTAGAAAATGTCCGGCACGCTCTAAAGCAAACCATGCCGTTATTTAGCCCACAGTTTGATATCGACCACGCGCATTAAAAAACTTATCAGTTTGTGCGTAAAACCTCGCCATTCATGGCGGGGATATAAGCATGCCGTTGACTGCTTGATTTAAGCTGCCTATGATAACAGCATCAAGAGGA
>JAJZHM010000130.1 GCA_021804485.1 Pseudomonadota bacterium
TTTTGAGGCATCTTCAGACATCGGCGGTCAGTTTACTATGGCCATGAACGTACCGGGTAAGGAAGAATTTCAGGAAACCGTTCGTTATTTCCGGGCACAGGTCAGGCATACCGGCGTTAACCTGGTTCTGGATACCCAAGTAACTGATGAGATGCTTCAAGGTTTTGATGCAGTAATCGTGGCCACGGGTGTAATACCGAGGATTCCCGCATTGCCGGGTCGGGAGCACTCCAAGGTCATGACTTATGCTGAAGTTTTAAGAGGCGAAAAGGTTCCCGGTCAGAAAGTTGCGGTCGTAGGCGCCGGAGGGATTGGTGTCGATATGTGCGAATTCCTGCTTCATGAACATCATCAGTCCATTGAGCAGTGGTCTGCCCAGTGGGGCATTGATCTGACCGTAGGCAAGGAAGGAGGGTTGGCTGAGTCCATACGTCCCGTTATCCGCCGCGAGGTTATGCTTTTGCAGCGAAAGGAGGGCAAGATGGGTTCTGGTCCCGGAAAAACAACCGGCTGGGCACACCGTTTAAGCCTTTTGCAGTACGGAGTACGCATGATGGCCGGGGTTGAATACCTGCGTGTGGACGATCAAGGGCTGCATATCCTGCATGAGGGGCAACAAAAAGTTCTGGATGTCGATTCGGTAATTCTCTGTGCCGGCCAGGAATCCGTTCGTGATCTGGTCTCGGAAAAGTCATCGAACTGGACGGTCGTAGGAGGCGCACGCTTCGCTGGAGAACTGGATGCACGCAGAGCCATCAAGGAAGGAGCCGAGGCTGCCATTCGAATCTAATCGTTCACGATTGCCATACTGTGCAGCCGGGTCAGGAGCAGGTACACTAGCACCACGAATCTGTGGGATGAATGCGTCATGCTGAGAAAGAACGCGAAGGAAACCGGCTTTATGAAATTTGGCCTGAAAGGTGTCATGGTGTACGGGGCTTTTATGCTCCTGCAAGCCTGTGGTGGCAGTAACAATACAGGTCCGGCACTTATCAATCTGAGTATCAGCGCTGGCCCATCTGCCAAGGCATCGTTAGTGGGTTATCAGCATATCTGGGTGACCGTCAAGGGACTGGCGTACACCACGGTGGGCTCCGAACCCTATAGCCCGACTGATCCGAACTGGACCGTTATTACCTTGCCTAATGCTCTAACCGTTGACCTTGCTCATCTGGATCAGGGCGGCATGCAGGCTTTATTCACCAATTTGAATCTTGGAGCCGGCAATTATCCCCAGATGCGGCTGCTGCTGGCTGCGACCAATACCAATCAGACCCAGGAAGTATCCGGGGCCACAACCCCTCTGCTGGAGAACTCGGTCCAGAATTTAGTGGATAGTTCGGGGCAGCCCTTGCAATGGAACAATCAGGTTGAGTATCAGATTCAGGGCAAGTCCTACGAAGCGCCGCTTGAAGTGCCGTTGCCGCAGATGGGCATGCTGGTTGCCAGCCTGCAAAGTCTGGGTAATGGCGTAACGTATTGGTACGACTTGGATCTCAATCTGGATCATGGGCTGATCAGTTTTGCTCAGCCCAATATGCCGGGTGGATACGGGTTTGCACTCACACCTCAGTTGTATCTGCACAATGTCCAGTTGTCGGGGGCTATTCAGGGCCAGCTTGATGCGACAAAATTGTGTCAGCCTGGAGGAACAACGACTTCTTGTGCCAGTCAGGTTGTTGCCATGGCAGAAGTGATGCGAATTGATGCCAACCTGAATGTAACCTATACCGTTGAACAATCTACTGCGGTCAATCCACTGGATGGAACCTTTGATTTGTATCCCATCGATTCTTCGGCGATCAATGGTCAGAATTATCAGGTTGTGATTACCGGGAAAGGCATGCAGACCCTGGTGATCAATAACGTACCGGTTAATCAAGGCAGTACGTCTGCGACTACTTATTATGGTGGAACTAATGGTACGCTCTCAGGTAATATCCCTGTTGATCTGTCGCCAGGTATATTGCCGGTAACCCTGACCACATCGGCTGCTTTTGCACCACAGCAAACGGCATCGGTAGCCTCGGTTTCACCCTACAAATCCAACGCTGATGCACTTATATTTACTCAGACACCGGTTGGATATACCAGTCCTCTGGAGATTCGCTGGGTTAATACAGATCCGTTCACAGGTTTCTTGCCAGCGTGGGCTTCAGCGTTGCCCTTAAACAGCGAAGTCATCAATCAGGCAAATTATGCTTATGGTGCAACACCTGCATTTACCGCTGCGGCACCCGTGGAAGGTTCGGGAAGTT
This sequence comes from Pseudomonadota bacterium, assembly GCA_021804485.1. Classification (GTDB taxonomy): domain Bacteria; phylum Pseudomonadota; class Gammaproteobacteria; order Pseudomonadales; family Moraxellaceae; genus JAJXWR01. The sequence continues at coordinate 2,259 of JAJZHM010000130.1, forward strand.
ACAGTGTTCTGAATAATGGGTCTGTCTATCAAACTCCCAGTACATTGGCGACTGCCCCGGTCATCTCGGCCAGCAAGCCGGGCTTCAGTCCAGTAGCACCACTTTCAATCACGACGACGCCGTCAGCAACACTGACCCTGAACTTTACAGTTTCAAACAAACAGGGCTTTGATAGGGGACAACTGGTCCTCACGGATCTGGCTGGTATTGTTCAGACGGTTGATCTTACGAATGTGCTGAATGGGACAACAATGCAGCAGCAAGTTACGGTGCCTACGGGTACGACTGCTTTGCAGGCGCCAGGAGCACTTTATTATCCATATCTTAGGTTGTGGCATAGCACGACTGCTACGGTTCCGACACTGGAAGCCTTGCCAAATACAGTGGATATGCGCTTTGGTGGTTCTCAATCTGCTACGGTAAACATTCCCTGATGCTGTCATCGTATTGAAATACAGCGGGGTGCATCATATCTGATATTACTGTGGATTATGGGGGTGTGGGATCAGTGCCTGTACCCGCCTGACTGCAGGTCAGAGGAGTGCACGCAATATGCAAATGATGGAACTGGTAAGTTTCCGTATCCTGAAGTTCTTGGGCAAGGGAACACCGGAGCGTTTTTTTCAGCGCGATCCAATGCTGGATGGTGTCGGTCGCATTGAGCAGCAACTCCCGGTTGATATGTCCAGTCGCTTGCGCCAGGCAGCGATATTGCCCCAGGTTGAATTGCTTAAAGTCTTCCGAACTCATGAGGAAGGCTTGACCGACTCCCAGGCTAACTGGGTGCGTGGCAAAAATGGCTTTAACGAAGTCCAGAAAGAAAAACCCATGCCGTGGTGGATCCATTTGTGGATCTGTTACCGTAATCCCTTCAGTTTATTACTGACAACGTTAGCGCTTATATCATGGTATACCGGAGATCCAACCGGAACGATCGTCATCAGTTCCATGGTGATTCTGGCGACCTTGATGCGTTTTGTGCAGGAGGGTCGCTCCAATCGTGCTGCGGAAGCTCTCAAGGCAATGGTTTCCAATACCGCAACCGTATTGCGACGTGATCCCGCGCGTGAAGTCGAAGATACCGCCCGAAAATATTTTGGTGTGACCTTGCATCCTCGTGAACCGCGCTGGGAAGAACATCCTATTCGTGATCTGGTTGTGGGCGATTTAATTAAGCTTTCTGCGGGTGATATGGTGCCAGCTGATGTGCGCCTGCTGACTGCCAAGGACCTTTTCGTTGCTCAGGCAGCCTTGACAGGTGAATCGCTTCCGGTTGAGAAGTATGCCCAAACACGCCTTCCGGAAGAAACGAATCCGCTAGAGCTTGATACGCTCTGTTTTATGGGCACCAACATCGTATCCGGTTCAGCGACCGCGCTTGTGATCGGGACGGGTATCCAAACCTATTTTGGTTCACTGGCACAACATGTTCTGACCCAGGATCGGGCACCTACATCCTTCCAGAAAGGCGTTAATCAGGTCAGCTGGTTACTGATTCGCTTTATGTTTGTGATGACCCCGATCGTCATGATTCTCAATGGAGTTACCAAGCATAATTGGCAGGACGCCGCATTGTTTGCCTTGTCGGTGGCGGTTGGTCTAACCCCGGAAATGTTGCCGATGATCGTAACCTCGACCCTAGCTAAAGGGGCTGTTTTTCTTTCGCGCAAGAAAGTCATCGTCAAACGTCTTGATGCCATTCAAAATTTCGGTGCCATGAATATCCTCTGTACCGACAAGACGGGAACTCTGACACAGGATAAAATTTTCCTTGAGCGCCATGCCGATACCGAGGGTGAACCTTCTCGGCGCGTTTTGGAACTGGCTTATCTGAACAGTTATTACCAGACTGGATTGAAGAATCTGCTCGATGTCGCTGTGCTTGAACATGCAGATTTGGCCAATGAAGCAAAGCTGGCCGAGCGATTTCAGAAAATCGATGAAATCCCCTTCGATTTTAATCGCCGCCGCATGTCAGTAGTGGTTCGGAGTACGGATGAAGGTGCGCGTCTGATCTGTAAGGGTGCTGTTGAAGAAATGCTCTCAGTATCTCGCTGGATTCGGCAAGATGAGCAGATTACGCCCCTGGAAGGCGACGCACTGGCACGGATCCGCGCAATGACGGAAGATCTCAACCGTGAAGGGTTGCGCGTTGTCGCGGTCGCTTCGCGTGTTTTTGACGCCAGCAAAGAATCCTATGCCATCAGTGATGAGCAGGATCTTATTCTGGAAGGCTATATTGCCTTTCTTGATCCCCCCAAAGAAACCACAGCCCCTGCTTTGGCCGCTCTGGCTGCGCATGGTGTACAGGTTAAGATTCTTACCGGTGATAATGATCTGGTGACTGCCAAAATCTGCCGTGAGGTTGGTTTGAATGTCGAGGGCATGTTGCTGGGGCATCAGGTTGAGGCAATGAGTGATGCCCAACTAAAAATTGAAGCCATGCGGGTAACCGTTTTTGCCAAGCTGTCACCCAATCAGAAGGAACGCATAGTACGGGTACTTAGGGACGAAGGCCATGTCGTTGGCTTTATGGGGGATGGCATCAATGATGCCCCCGCGTTGCGAACGGCCGATATAGGAATTTCCGTGGATACTGCAGTGGATATTGCCAAAGAAGCGGCCGATATTATCCTGCTTGAAAAAAGCCTGATGGTTCTTGAGGAAGGAGTGATTGAAGGCCGCAAGACATTTGCCAACATGCTGAAGTATATCAAGATGACAGCCAGCTCCAATTTTGGCAATGTATTCAGCGTATTGGTTGCTGGGGCATTTTTACCCTTCCTTCCCATGCTTCCCATGCATCTGCTGGTGCAGAACCTGCTTTACGACATTTCCCAGTTGGGTATTCCTTTTGACCATGTCGACAAGGAACTTCTGGCAAAGCCACAGCGTTGGCAATCCGATGATATTGGTCGTTTCATGATTTTCTTTGGTCCGATCAGCTCTATTTTTGATATTACAACCTTTGCCATCATGTGGTATGTCTTTGGGGCCAATGTGCCTGAACATCAGACTTTATTTCAGTCGGGCTGGTTTATTGAAGGTCTAGTATCCCAGACGATGATTGTTCATATGATTCGGACCCAGAAAATTCCATTTATCCAGAGTATGGCGGCTCCGCCATTACTCATCATGACGCTGGCCACGATTACTGTGGGTATTTTTATTCCCATGGGACCGCTCGCCCACTGGTTCAAGCTGCAGGCTGTTCCACTCAGCTATTTCCCGTGGCTTGTGGTGATGCTGTTCAGCTATGTGGCCCTGACCCAGGGAATGAAGCACTTTTATCGCAAGCGCTGGGGTTGGCAATAGAGAAAGGGAATCTTTTTAGGTTAAGGATCGGCAGGCAGACGGGTTTGTGCGCGTGGATGGGCCTGATCATAAACCGTTGCGAGATGCTGAAAGTCTAGGTGGGTATAGATGGCGGTTGTGCTGAGCTGACTATGACCCAGCAACTCCTGAATGGCTCGCAAGTCTCCACTTGACTCAAGAAGATGCGAGGCGAAGGCATGCCGAAGCATATGAGGGTGCAAATGCATGCCAAGCTGAGCAGATAACTGTGCCAACCGCTTTTGAATGGATCGGGGTTGGAGTGGTTGACCTGTTTGCGAAACAAAAAGATGCGATGTATGGGTTTTTATTTGGGATCTTTTCTGCAGCCAGAGGGTTAATGCCTCAAGCGCTTTGGTGCCGACGGGGACGATACGGGTTTTCTGGCCCTTGCCGGTGACCCGTATG
>JAJZHM010000131.1 GCA_021804485.1 Pseudomonadota bacterium
CCGCTGTAAGCAGCAACTGAAGTTCCGCTGGAACCAAAACGGATGTAATCAACGGCTACGTTGGTGTTTGCCAGAGTGATGTCAATGCCATCCTGACCGGTTGCATTGGACATGCTGGAATCTGACAAAGCTTGCATTGCATAAGACTGGGAAGCGGCAGCTACAGAGGCGGCAAGGATCAAAAACTTAGTTGCTTTCATTATAAAACTCCTGGATGTTTTTATTGTCAATCTTGCTTATTTTTAGCCGTACTGGCAAAAACCAGTTACTGGCACTCACAGTTTTCACTGCATCCGCTTTCTCGTTTGCGGTGAAAGAATAATACCCGATGCTCTGCAGGTTGCCAATACCGTTTATCGGTTTGTGTGCTTCATGTTACTTATGTGTATCAGTTGTAGCCGATTCATAGGCTCAAAGTTAAGGATGCTACGGGTTCTCTGGCTCAATGCAGTCCTTTTATTTGCAATTATCTTCTTGTTATTTCAGCTTTAAGTTCTTCATAGCTATGCGTGGCCTGAAACTGGGGAAACTGGACCTGAATGCTCTTTGGTGCATCAAAAAAGACACCCCGATCGGCTTCAGCTAACATGCCGGTATCGTTGTAAGAGTCACCCGCTGCCACAACGGTAAAATTCAATTCATGCAGACGGCGCACCGCTTCGGTCTTCTGATCGGGCATGCGCAGACGATATGCTCCGATACGCCCTGTTGCATCAACCTCCAGCTTGTGACAAAACAGGGTTGGCCAGCCCAGCTGACGCATAAGCGGATGAGCAAACTCATAAAAGGTATCGGAGAGAATGATCAACTGATAGCGTTCCCGTATCCAGTCAAGAAATTCCCGGGCCCCAGGCAACGGTCCCATATCGGCAATAACGCGCTGAATATCGTGCAGGGTCAGTTGATGCTCGTCCAGAATACGCAATCGCTGCTGCATGAGTACATCATAATCAGGAATATCACGTGTCGTTGCCCGCAATGCCTCAATATTGAGCCGTTCAGCAACATTGATCCAGATTTCAGGGACCAGCACACCTTCCAGATCAAGACAAACAATATCAAACACGATATTCCCCTTAATTGAGTTCATAGCATTTATTAAGTTGTTAGGTTTCGATCCAGCCGGCAATTTCATGATCGACCAAGGCTTTCAGCAGATCAATATGTTCGGCACGGTCATTGAGCGCAGGAATATAGTGATAGAACGTACCTCCATGCTCAAGAAAAACCTCGCGATTCTGTTCAGCAATTTCTTCGAGTGTTTCCAGACAATCCGCAGAAAAGCCTGGGCAAAGTACCTGTACTGAAGCTACGCCCCCTCGCCCCCACTCCTCCAGCAGCCGATCGGTATAAGGCTGCATCCAGACCTGGGCCCCAAAGCGGGATTGGTAACTCATGGCCCAGGCATTCTTTTCCAGCCCCAGTCGCTCAGCCAGTTGTTTGGCTGTCTCGGTACATTCATCGGGATAGGGATCCCCCTTGCGATAATAATCCTGGGGAATACCATGAAAGGACAGCAGCAGACGATCAGCACGACCATGTTCTTGCCAGAACGCCTCAACACTGACTGCCAGCGCCTCTATATAGGCAGGGTGGGTATGATAATCGCGCACATAACGCACCTGAGGCAGATTTCGCTGCCGCTTGAACCAATCAGCCAGTTGATCCAGGATCGGCGCGGTTGTCGAAGCTGAATACTGCGGGTACAGGGGCAGCAGCACGATCCGGGACACCCCTTGCCGCATCTGTTCATTAAGCACATCTGCTAGGACCGGATCCCCATAAGTCATTGCATGGCCGACCCGAATGATCTGCAGCGGATAACGCGCCTGCAGTGCCGCCACTTGGCGTTCAAGAATCACCCGCATCGGAGAACCCTGAGCCGTCCAGATCGACTGATACAGACGCGCCACCCGGACCGGACGGAACGTAAGGACAAAAAGACGCAGGATCAGCCACCAGAGCAGACGCGGTACTTCAACAACACGCGGATCACTTAGGAACTGCTTGAGAAATTGCCGTACCGAGCGGGTATCCGGCTGCGCCGGAGTCCCCAGATTGAGCAATATGACTTGAACAGGCGGCATGATTCAGGCAAGCAGTGCGAGCATGCGGTCGGTAATTTCAGACACCGCTCCCACACCGGAAAGAGAACAGTACTTGGGTGCAGCCAACGTCCCCGATCCACCCTGTTGCGCCATATGCTGATAAAAGCCCACCAGCAGACTGGTCTGATCATGATAGACTTTCAGCCGCTTGCGAACTGTGGCTTCTTCATCATCGACGCGTTGAACCAGGTCTTCCCCAGTCTCATCGTCTTTACCCTGAATTTTCGGTGGGTTATGCAGGATGTGATAAACCCGTCCCGAAGCCGGATGGACACGCCGACCACTCATACGGCTGACAATTTCCTCATCATCGACCTTGATTTCGATCACGTAGTCGATACCAACCCCCGCAGCATTCATCGCCTCTGCTTGGGGAATGGTACGGGGAAATCCGTCAAACAGGAACCCCTTGCGGCAGTCATCCTGCTGGATGCGATCCTTGACCAGAGCAATGATCAAATCATCAGAGACCAGCCCACCAGCATCCATGACACTCTTGGCAGCCTTACCAAGCTCCGTGCCCGCCTTGACCGCAGCGCGCAACATGTCACCGGTTGAAATCTGGGGAATTCCGTAATGCTGCATCAAACGCTGCGCCTGTGTTCCCTTACCTGCACCCGGGGGACCGAGTAATATGATTCGCATAACTGCCTTTACCCCTTTGACTTCCTGAAATGATAAAAAACGTACTGGCCGGGCACCAGAATCAGTCGTGTTGCAACACAACAGGCAATCCCGGACCGCACAGAACTCACAATACCCTTTATGCTAGTCGGTTTTCACATCAGCGACCAGCCTATTTGTTTACTTGCCTGATACTAGCGACCAACCTGCTGATCAACCGAAAGATGCAACTGCTGCGCTCCAAGGGTGGAAGAAACCACCGTTGCACTGACCCAGTCACCCGGCTGAGGCACAGCCTGGCCATTCAAAGACAGAACAGCACCAACCTTCACTTCCGGAAAAACCGAAAGTTTCATGGCAGGGATCATCGCCATTGAGTCATCCAGTAATACCTCGGCCGGCAAAGAAGACAGCGGATAGCGCGCCACCGCCAGCGGCATGGGCGGACCATTGATTGCCTTGGCAAACACAAAGACCGTAGCTTGCGGAAATTTTGCCCGGACATCCGCTGGCAAAGAAACGGTTATATGCAGGTTCGGGGCCAGTTGACTGCTCTTGGTATCAGCCGCCGCACGTTGCTGCGATTGTGCCAGGTGCCTTGCAAATACGGCCCGATCCGACGCACTGAAATTCGCCTCAGGATTGGCCAGTAAGGCTTGATAGGCAGGAATTGCAGTCGCATAATCGTTGACATCATAAGAGCCTTCCGCCAACAGCAACTCCGCCTCAATCTGATCCGGCGCCTTCTTCAGGACGTCCTTGAGCAAGGACTGCGTCTGCCGGTCAATCTGTCCATTGCTGGCATAGACACGCGCATGCGCAAGAGCCAGCTCAAGCGTCAAATCATCTGGTTTCAGGTCATGCGCCCGCTGCAAGGCAATGGACGCCACATCGGGAATGGAAGCCTGCAGATAACTCATGCCAATCGCTGCCCAGACATCATAACGATCCGGGTATTGCTCGACGCGGGTCTGCAGGATACGTACAAAATCATCCATGCTATAGCTGCCTTGTGGCAACTGCGGTGCCTGACCGGACATGATCCGATCCACCTCCGGCCCAAGACGCTGCTCAAGCGCCCACCAAGCACCAAGACGCGGATTATAGAGCATCCGACCATAATACAGCGGCCCTAAAACCATGATCATCAGCACTATCAGCAACGACCATCGTGATGCGGATGCCTGCGGAACCCCCTTGGCTGAGTCCGAAGCTGCTCGTCCCTTCTGTTCATCAAGCAGGGTTCGCGCCAGCTCAGCCTGCAGTTCTGCACACTCGTCCCGGGTCAACTCACCGGCAGCAACATCCTTGTGCAACTCAGCCAGACGATCCTCATAAACCTTCCGGCTCAGCCAGAACACATCCTGCCGGAAAGGACCCGAACGGCCAGCCCGCAGTACGGGCAAGACCACCAGAGCCGCAACCGCCAACGTCATCAAACCCATCAGACCAAAAGGCAACAACCCGGCATTGATCATGGTGCAGATTTCTCCTGTTCCAGCAACTGGCGCAAACGTTCCTGTTCTTCAGCACTCAAAGGTTGTGATCGTTCCTCCGAACGCCTTTTCAGACGAAGCACAACGACCCAAAGCACAACGCCAGCAAGCAACCAAGGGCCAACCCAAAGCCAGAGGGCATGTCCCTGCATGGGTGGCTTGTAAATCACAAAAATACCATAACGCGCCACCAGAAATTTCTTGATCTCCGCATCCGATTTGCCTTCCTGTACCATCAAATAGACCCGATCCTTGAGGTCATGGGCGACAGGAGCATCCGAACCGGCAAGTGACTGATTCTGACAACGCGGACAACGTAATTCCTCAGTCAGAGCCCGAAAACGCAACTCCTGGGCCGGACTGCTAAACGAGTAGGCATCAATGGTAGCATGCCCTAATGTCGCAACCAGAATTAGCAGAAGCCCAAAAACCCATCTCAGCATCATGGCTGTTTTCCTCCGGCTTGCAGCAGGGCCTGATAGCGTGGTTTGAGTGTATTCTGCCAATAGGTATCGGTAACCGGACCGTCCATGTGGAAACGAATCACACCCTGAGCATCAATCAGGAAGGTCTCGGGAGCGCCGGTCACTCCCAGATCAATACCGAAATTTCCAACCTCGTCATTGATGATCTGTGCAAAGGGATTACCCTTCTGTGCCAGATAATCAAGGGCTGCTGCCCGCTGATCCTTATAGAGAACACCGTAGATCGGTACACCCTCTCCGGCAATCCGCCGCAATTCTTCATGCTCCTCAGCACAGGAGTTGCACCAGGTTGCCCATACATTCATGAAATAGGGATGACCCAACCACTGCTTCTGGCTGACCTGCTGGTCCGGATGCTGAAGATCAGGCAGAGTGAACGCAGGCAGAGGCTTGTTGAGCAGCGAAAACGTATCCACGGAAGGATCCCGCCCGTTCTGACTCACCAGAAAACCAACCAACCCGGCAAATACCAGCAGCGGTACAACATAAATCCACTTAAGCCGTGTCATGACTGCGACTCCGTCGAAGAATCCTGCATCCGTCGCATGCGATAACGCCGATCACTGGCTGCCAGCACACCACCGGCCGCCATCAGGAGTGCGCCCATCCATATCCAGCGGACAAAAGGCTTATAGTAGATCCGAATTGCCCAGCCCGCACCCGATGGTTCGCCCAAGGCAACATAGAGATCACGGATCAGTCCCGGGGCAAGTGCCACCTTGGTCATCGGCATCATCCGAACGGAATACATCCTCTTCTCTGGACGCATCACCCGCACAATCTGCCCGTCGTCGAGAACATCAACCACTGCTTGTTGACTCGAATAATTAGGACCTTCAACCTTGTTGATGGAGGCCAGTTGAAACGAGTAAGGACCAACCTTCACCTTATCGCCCACAGCCATCCGCACATCATGCTCAATACTGTAGAAGCTGGTCAGCAAAATACCGGTGATGCTGACCAGAATACCGGCATGCGCCAACTGCATGCCTTTATAGCTGCGGGCAAGGTGCCAAAAACCATGCCAGCGGCCTTGACGATCATTTCGGGTCTTGTGCAACAGATCCCGAACCATCACCAAAGCCACACTGATCAACAGGGTCAGACCCACAAAGACCAACCAGTGCCAACCAGCCAGCGCCGTGGCCAGCGTGGCAAGAACCAGAGCTGCACTCATAGGGACGAGCAACTGCCGAGCCAAATCA
>JAJZHM010000033.1 GCA_021804485.1 Pseudomonadota bacterium
TCGAAACCGTGATGTGTGGGGATCTCTGACGATGAAAAAGAATTCGGTTCTTGAGAATGTCGTTTTTAAGGCGCGTGGTGTTGTTGTTACGATCTTTACACTGATTACCTTACTTATGATTTTTGGCGTTGCAAACCTGAAGCTGGATACCGGTTTGAGCCGGATGATCCCGCAAGGTCATCCCTACATCAAAAATCTGATGGCCTACAAGGATGAGCTTGGTCTGGGTAATGATGTGCATGTAGTCCTGGCGCTTAGAAAAGGCACGAGCGGTGACATTTTCAATGCGGATTATGTTCAGGAACTGAAGAAACTCAATGATCAGCTGGCATCTCTTCCAGGCGTAGACAAATCCAAAATGAAATCACTCTGGACTCCGAATGTTCGGTGGCTGGATGTGACCAAAGATGGATTTGTGGGCGGTGAGGTGATTCCGGAAACTTATGACGGCAGTGCGGCAAGCCTTGCACAGCTTCGCGCCAACATTCTGCGTTCCGGTCAGGTGGGAACCCTGGTTGCGGATGACTTTCGTTCCACGATGGTGGATTTGCCGCTTATTGATGGCCAGTTCAATTATCAGCAATTATCGAACCAGCTTGAGCAGCTTCGTGGCACGTATAAACAGGGTTCCTATGAGATTCATGTCAATGGTTTTGCCAAGAAAGTCGGTGACCTGATTTCTGGAGGCAGTAACATTGCGGTGTTCTTCCTTGTCGCCATGGTTTTGACCTTCTTGCTTCTTCTCTGGGATTTCGGCGATATCATCAGCGCCCTGACAGTTGTGTTCTGCTCGCTGATTGCCGTGATCTGGCAACAGGGCATCATGGGGTTGCTTGGGTTGGCGGGGATTCATGGATTTGGAATTGACCCTTATTCCATGCTGGTGCCCTTTCTGGTTTTTGCCATTGCCGTCAGTCACAGTGTGCAAGTGGTCAACATGATTGCCGTGCGCTATTTTGAAGGTGATACCCAGCCTGAAGTTGCGGCTCGGCATGCCTTCAGTCAGCTGATTAAGGCAGGGTCCATGGGGCTGGCAATGGAAGCCCTTGGGTTTTTGACGCTGTTACTGATCAAAATTCAGGTCATTCAGTCCATGGCGATTTCAGCCAGTGTGGGTGTTGCCCTGATTTTGCTGACCAACTTTATTCTGCTGCCGGTGCTGATGTCTTATTTCCGGATCAGTCGTAAGGCGGTACAGCGAGCACGACATAAGGCTACAACTCGGGGTATTTGGGCGCTGATGGTGCATATGACTCGTCGTCCCCAGGCGATTGTTGCCATTCTGCTGTCGCTGGGATTGCTGGTTGGCTCGATTGTCGTTTCTGAAGGTTTGGGGTTAGGACCTGTCAAGGTGTCGCAGGGATTGAAAATTGGAGATCTCGATCGGGGCGCACCAGAACTCAAGGCTGACTCGATCTACAATCGGGACGATCGTTATATCACCAGCCATTATTCGATCTCGGCTGATGTCTTGGTGGTGATGGTCAAAACTCCTGCACAGATGTGTACAGGTTTTGAGCCCATGGAAACAATTGACCAGTTGCAATGGTATCTGGATAACGTCAAAGGGGTTCAATCGGCCAAATCGTTGGTAACTGGAACCAAGCGTGTGCTGGTTGGCTTTAACGAAAGCAGTCCAAAATGGTCGACTCTGGTTAGCGATGATCGCGTGCTTAATGATGCAACCAGTCGGCTGAGTGATCTTTACTCCGCGAACTGCGATTTGGTACCTGTGTTTGTCTTCCTTGATGATCATAAGGCAGAGACTTTGCAGCGCGTTACCAAGGCCGTGGAACAGTTCAGTGCACAGCATCGTAATCCGAATGTTCAGATATTGCTGGCTTCCGGGAATGCCGGAATTGAGGCGGCAACCAACGATGTGATTAAGGCATCCAAGACACCGATGCTGCTATTAGTCTATGCTGTGGTCATTCTGCTCAGCCTGATTGCCTTTCGCAGCTGGCGGCCGGTGGTCTGTATTGTCGCTCCGCTGGTTGTGACTTCCTTTTTGTGTGAGGCGTTGATGACCGTCCTTGGTATTGGTGTCAAGGTCTCGACTCTTCCAGTGATTGCGCTAGGGGTTGGGATTGGGGTGGACTATGGTATTTATATTTATGCCCGGCTTGAGTCGTATCTACAACAAGGACTTAGTCTGGATCGTGCCTATGAGCAGACTCTGGTGAGTACGGGAAGAGCCGTACACTTTACAGGATTGACCCTTGCCATTGGTGTTGGAACATGGGTGCTGTCACCCATCAAATTCCAGGGCGACATGGGACTGCTCTTGGCATTCATGTTTCTTTGGAACATGCTTGGGGCTCTGGTGCTACTGCCTGCTTTTGCCCATTTCCTCGTCAAGGTCAAGGTCAAGAAATCAGCCTGAGGAACAACCATGGTGCTGGCTTGGTCGGATTATGAGCAGCGCTTTTTAAAAGCCTGCCGTGCCCAATACGAACGGCAGGGAACGGCAGGCTGGTCTCAGGACGTGGAGGAGTTGATCCTCCAGGTCTTTCAGGGACTTCTTGAAAAAGAACTGTTGCGCTTTGAGCCTGAATGGCTGGCTGCAGAGGCACTAGCACTCTGGAATATGACCCAGACCCACGCGATTGCGGCGATGCGCGTTCAGGTGCGAACCAGCACCGATGACCGGACGACGTGCGTAGAGGTTTTGGGTGAGGAAACGCCGTTCCTGTTAAATACCTTAAAAATGTCGCTGCAGCGACAGGGGTTGCAACATCTCCTGATTATTGATCAACCTCTGGGCGTTAGTTTGGGGGGGCGCTATCGAGTTGCGCTGCAGATCCATGTTCCTTCCCAGTCAGAAGCGCAGCGGTCGGCGTTGCAGGGTTTGCTGCAAACATCGGTCGATGGACTCATGCATATTGTCGGGGACTTTGGTCGTATGCGTGAGGCGCTGGTCAGGGAGTCTATGCATGCTCTCAGGGCGGTAGAAGAACAGGAAAAAAAGGACCACCAGCTGGAGATTTATGCCTTCATAAGCTGGTTGATCCAGGAAAATATCCTGATGCTCGGGCTCTGGAATCAGGAACATGATGAATCAGGTACGATCCGGACAGATGAGCGGCTTGGGTGGTTGGGTGATGTGCAACAGCTTTGCGGATTTCTCGACTGCTGTGCTAAGCAGGAATGGGTCAGTTTTGCGCAATTGCCCTGGCTTTCACCCGTCAATCATGATGAGTTCTGTGATCTGATCGTGCTGCGACGCTTTAATGCAGAAGGCGTACTGCTGGCACAACTGGCGCTGGTTGGGATCTATACTTCGCGCATGCAGCAGGCGGATCCGAATACCATTCCGATGCTGCGCGACAAGCTTTCCCGGCTCAGGGGGCTCTGCCGGTTTCATCCATTCAGCGCTGATGCCCGTAATCTTGAACGTATGGTTCGTTTCCTGCCTAGGACGCGCCTGCTCATGGCGAGTGCTGAGGAATTGTCCCCCACCTTGCGTGAAATGGTACTTCTGAGGCGGCCTCGTCGGATCAAGACGCTGTGGTGGTATGCCGATTCGATGTCCATGCTCTATCTAACCCTGTTTGTACCTAAACAGGAATATCATGAAAATCTGATTGACGATTGCCTGCATGCGCTTGAAAAGCATCTTCCTGTGATTGCCATTCGTCATGATGCCTTAATTTCAAGTTATCTCTGGAATCGACTGGATTTTCGCATTCATGTCCATTCGCCACTGAAGCTGGATCAGCAGCAGGTTCTGGATGTTCTCGATGCGGTGTCTTCCGGCTGGAAAAATGCTTTGCATGTTCTTCTTGAACAGGATGATCTTCTTAGCTCGTTGCTGGATCGAACCGTTTGGCTGCGGTTATGGGATTACGCATTCCAGATTGAACACACACCCACGGATGCGCTCCAGCTTTGTAGGCTCATTCATCGCCTGCGTCATACCTCGGGTTATCAGGCTTTGATGCTGCAGGATGAGCAGAACGCAGAACAAAGAGTTTTCATTGTCAGCACGACCTCTTCCGTGGCGCTTTCGGAAATCATGCCCGATCTGGAAAAGATGGGCTTATGGGTTTATCAGGAGCACAGTCGTGATCTTCAGCTGGAAGGTACCATCTATCTCCACGAGTTACGCGCTCGCAGTCCATGGTCCCTTGATGATCGGCAACTTTCTGAGGCCAACCATATGCTGGCTGGTTCGATCCGCAAGGAATTGCCATCGGACCGATTCAATAGCCTGATTCTGCATGCTGGGGTTAGGGTTGAACAGGTGCAATGGCTCAGGGCTTTGGCTGGTTATATGGTGCAGGTGCAATGGCTGGCACAGGCGGATATGCTGGCATCGGTCCTGTTTGAGCAGGGCGAAGCTCTGGGGTTGGTCATCGAACGCTTTGAATGGCGCTTTCGTTCTGAAGCTGATTCAGTAAAGGATGCAGCCGTAGAACAGGACTGGCAACAGCGTTGGCAAAAGTGTCTGAACCGGGTACAAAAACCCCAGGATGATCGATTGCTCCGTCAGCTTTGTCAGCTGATTGATGCCATAGTACGTCGTTCGTGTCCGCAAACGAATCGGACGGTCGGTGTGTGTGCCTTCAAGCTCGATCCCTCTTTGCTGCCAGCAATCCCCCGGCCAATGCCTTGGCGGGAAATATTTGTTTATGGTGTTGATTTTGAAGGGATCCATTTACGATTTGGCCCTTTGGCTCGTGGGGGTATCCGCTGGTCTGATCGGCAGCAGGACTACCGAACGGAAGTGCTTGGTCTGGTCAAGGCACAACAGGTCAAAAACTCAGTCATTGTTCCGGTGGGCGCCAAGGGTGGGTTTGTACTGCGCAACAGTACGGACGCTGCTGGGAGTGATGCCTGGCGTCAGGCGGGGGTGAACGCCTACCGGCAATTCATGAGTGCTTTGTTGTCCCTTACCGATAACTGGCAGAATGGGCAACTGCTGCCGGCTTCAGGTCGGCGTTATGATCAGGATGATGCCTATCTGGTTGTGGCTGCTGATAAAGGCACAGCAACCTTTTCCGATATGGCCAATGCGATCAGTGCTGAGCATGAGTTCTGGCTGGGTGATGCTTTCGCATCAGGTGGTCGACATGGCTACGATCATAAGGCTTTGGGTATAACGGCGCGCGGTGCCTTTATTGCCCTGCAGCGGCATTTATGGTTTTTGGGTCGTACGGATGAGGGATTTAGCTGTATTGGCATCGGTGATATGTCGGGGGATGTCTTTGGCAACGGTATGTTGTTGGCGCCATCAATGCGCTTGCTGGCGGCATTCAACCATGAGCATATCTTTCTAGATCCGGATCCGGATGTGGTTTTGGCTTATGGTGCGCGCCAACGACTTTTTCAGTTGCCCCGTTCGACTTGGATGGATTATGACCGAAGCTGCCTGTCGGCTGGTGGATCTGTTTATTCGCGCCGCGACAAATGGATTGAGGTCTCTGCACAGGCCCGTACGGCATTGGATCTGCCGATCGGTCCCTTGAGCCCAGACGATCTCATCAAGTGCTTGTTGAAGGCCCCGGTTGATGTGATCTGGAATGGCGGCATTGGTACCTATATTAAGTCTGAACAGGAAGGTCATGCGGATGTGGGTGATCATGCCAATGATGCGCTGCGCATCAATGGCTCGCAATTGAGGGCTCGTATATTCTCTGAGGGTGGAAATCTTGGGATGACTCAAAAGGGTCGTGTCGAATTTGCGCTGACCGGGGGATTGTGTCATACCGACTTTATTGATAACTCGGCGGGTGTGGATTGCTCTGACCGGGAGGTCAACATCAAGCTGGCGTTTCAGAAGGCGCAGGAACAGTCGCGGCTCACTTTCGATGAGCGCAATGCCCTTCTGGCCTCCTTTCAGGATGAAGTTGCGGAACGGGTTCTGTACGACAACCGGCAACAAGCCTTTGTTCTGGCCGTGGCCGTGGCACATCAGCCGGCGAGACATGCCGAGTATTCCGATTTTATCGGATTTCTTGAGCACGAGGCGGGTCTTGACCGTATGCTTGAGTCTTTACCGGACAGTAGGACATGGCAACAGCGTGCGGTTCAGCAGCAATGGCTGACTCGACCCGAGTTGGCGGTGTTGCTGGCCTATGCCAAGAATGACCTTAAACAGCGGCTGGCTGTACTTGAACTGGGTCAGGATGAAGAGTGTCACCCTGAACTTTTGCGTGCTTTTACGCCAACACTACAACGTGACTGGCGTGAAGAGTTGCTGCAGCATCCTCTACGCCATGCTCTGGTGGCTACGGAACTGGCAAATGACCTGGTGCACAAGCTTGGAATTACCTGTCAGCAGCGTTTAAGTCAACGCACCGGAAGTTCTCTGGAGCAGCAGGTTCGGGCGTTCATCCGGGTGCGAGCCCTGTTTGGTCTGGATTCACTCTGGAATATATTGCAAACGCATCAGCATCTTAGCCATGATCAGCTGCTGAACGTGGCGGATCAGGTCATGCGGTTATCACGACTGTCAGTCCTGTGGTGGTGTGGGGCTTTGGATTTTCGTATGAGCCCCGAAATGATGGCGGCTTTGCAGCTTGCGTTGCCCGAGGATGTTGATCGGCCGGACTGGATGAACCCATTTCGGACAGAACCGGTCTATGTGGCCCTGGATTGTTTGCATCATGGTGTGGTCCTGCTGGAGTGTGGATTGTTGATGCAGCGGACCCAAGTATCGGCTGAGGAGGTTGTACAAGCCTATTTTGCAACTGATACTCTATTGGGGTTGTCGCGCTTACGTCAGCGCATGCTGTCCCGACCTGTTCATAATGTCTGGCAGGCTCATGCCAATGAGATTTGGGTTGAACAGTGGCGTTTGCTGCAGCGGGCCTTGACGGAACGGGTGATTCAGGGGAAGCAGCAACTTTCCGGGACGGTTTTGCAGAGGTGGCATGATCAACTGTTGCGGGTTCAGGAAAGTGACTATCAGGATGCCAGTCTTTATGCTGTTCTGACCCAGAGGCTTCAGGAGATGTTGTCCCTGAATGAGTAGTCGGCTGCCTCCAGCTGGGCTAGAATAACCTTCTTCGTTCTCTGTCAATCAGGATTTCTTATGTCCGTTGCCGCTGTTACCCACACAGGAAAGGCTATTCAGCTGGCCCCCGGCCAGGTTTACCGTGCAACCTGTCTGGATGCGGATCTTCTGGAAGACACCCAGGCTGTTGAAGGGAATAATGATTTTCTGGGTCAGGATCGTGTGCGCAAAGCGGTACAGCTTGCCTTGCAGATGCACCATGACGGCTATAATCTTTTTGCAGTTGGTCCGAGAGGACTGGGCAAGAAAACCATGCTGTTGCGGCATTTACGCCAGGTTGCCAGTAGCATGCCCACTCCGAATGACTGGTGTTATCTCAATAATTTTGATGATCCTCGTCGGCCTCAGGCGATGGAGTTTGCGTCGGGTCAAGCGATGGAAGTGCGTCGTTCCTTACTCGACTTTTGGCGGCTTATGACGGAGAGTATGGCTCAGGCCTTTGATACGGAAAGTTATTTTGAACGAATTGAAGGTTTGAAGGGGGCGTTATCTCGTTCTCAGCAAAAATTGCTCACGGAACTTTCTCAGGAAGGTGAACGCCAACAGGTCAAGCTGGTGTTACGAACCCCCGGAGGGTATGGCTTTGCTCCGATGAATGAAGCGGGCGAAGTGATGGGGGTGGATGAGTTTAATGCCTTGCCGCGCAAGAATCAGAGTCAGTTGCGTAAGGCAATGACGCAGATGGAGGGGCAGTTGCGTTCCGTTTCTCAGGTGCTTTCCCGAGAGGAGCAATTAAACCGGGATCGCATACGGCAGCTGAATCAGGAAGTAGCTCTGGGTGTGCTTCAACCCGAGTGGCAAAAAATACGCGATCGCTTCCGTCGTCACAAGCAGTTTGTTGCCTATCTGGATCGCATGCGAGAAGATATCCTGAACAATATTGAACTGGTGCTGAATCAGGAAGATCAGCAGGATGCGGTGGCAACGGTCAGTTCAGACAGTCTGGTTCCGTCGCGTTATCAGGTCAATGTCATTGTGTCTCATGAACCTGGGCGCGGTGCTCCGCTTATCATCGAAGATTTGCCGACGCACTACAACTTGCTTGGTCATGTTGAGCAGGTTACCTATATGGGTACGGTGGCAACCGATTTCACTCTGATTCGTCCGGGTGCCCTGCATCGAGCCAATGGAGGCTTTCTCTTGCTGGAAGCCGAGCAGGTTTTGGAACAGCCCTATGCCTGGCAGGGACTGAAACGGGCACTCTCAGCCAAACATATGCGTTTTTCCTCACTGGAACAGATGTTGACGTTGACCGGTACCTTGTCCCTTGAGGCTGACCCCATACCACTGCAGGTCAAGATTATTCTTTTTGGTGATCGTGAGACCTTTTATCTGCTCAAGGACTTTGATCCAGAATTATCCGATTACTTTAAAGTGATGGCGGATTTTGCGACTTCGATGGATCGTACAGCGGTGAATGAGTGGGCCTATGTGCGCTATCTGGCGGACTTGGTGGTGGATAAGGGATTGAAGCATCTGGAGCGTTCGGCTGTTGAGCGCCTGATTGAAGAGACTGCCCGGTGGAGTGAAGACCAGGATCGGCTGGCTCTACATGCTTCCAGTGTGGTTGATCTGCTGCGTGAGGCTGATCATGCAGCGCGCCGCAAGCGCAGTCGGCTTATTCAGGTGCGCCATGTTGAAGAGGCGATCAGCAGTATGGAATACAGGCATGCTGCTTTGCATGATGAACTGCTGAGGGGTCTGGCTCAAGGGGAGCACCTATTCAGTACCGAAGGTGCTGTGCTTGGCCAGGTCCATGGACTCTCGGTTTTGGACGATGCGGGCTACTCCTTTGGTTTGCCCAGCCGGATTACGGCGACAACCCACCACGGCGGTGGTGAAATCCTCGATATTGAGCGCGAAGTTGATCTTGGTGGTGAGATCCACTCCAAGGGCGTGCTGATTCTGCAGAATTATCTGAAGTCCCTTTTTGGTCAGAAACATCCCTTGCGTTTTAGTGGCAGCCTTGTTTTTGAACAATCCTACGGGCCGGTTGATGGAGACAGTGCTTCGTTGGCAGAACTGTGTGCCTTGCTTTCTTCCATGTCGGGGATACCTGTTTTACAACGTCTGGCGGTTACCGGTTCAGTCAACCAGCATGGGGAAGTGCAGCCAATTGGTGGGGTGAATCAGAAAATTGAGGGATTCTTCAAAGCCTGTCAGATCCATGGTTCGCTGAAAGACTGTGGTGTGCTGATTCCAGCGCAAAACGTCAAGCATCTGATGTTACGTTCCGAAGTGCGGCAAGCAATTCAGGATGGTCTATTCCATATTTATGCCGTTCGGCGTGTGGAAGAGGCCGTAGAGCTTTTGTTGCAGTGTCCAGCTGGGACCCCTGTCGAAAATCAGACAGCCAGTTTTGCCACAGGCACTGTCTATGCGGCCATTGAGGATCGGTTGGAACAGTGGCGGCTCAGCGAACGCAAGGATGATGACGAAGAAGCCGAGTAAGGGCCACCTCAGTTTGGGTGTGGAGTACGGTGGTGGCGAGAAGGTAAAGAGCTTAGGTCGCTTCGGCTTTGTCCGGATAAAAGGCGATTTCGGAGTATTCGGTTCCGTTATAAATGCAGTAGCCACCTCGACCAGCCTGTTTGACCCGATACATGGCTATGTCGGCATGGCTCATCAAGGCGACCAGATTGGAACTGGTATCGGGGAAAAGGGCAATTCCGATGGAAGCGCCAACATGTTCGTACACACCGGGTCTTAATTCAAAGGGTTTGGCAACCTCAGTCAGAATTCTTCGAACGATTCGGTTCAGGTTACTGGTATTGCCGATATCGACCAGTCCCAGCAGAAACTCGTCTCCCCCAAGACGAACAACGATATCTGCGGCCCGTGCAGCAGCACTGATCTTTTTGGCAACATGGATCAGGGTCTGGTCCCCGGCCTGATGGCCGTAGTGGTCATTGATCCATTTGAACCGATCCAGATCAATCAGCAGGATGGCGCCAGGGTTAAGGCCGGTACAGAGGGTATTTTCCAGAAGACTCATACCGGATTTACGGTTGTGCAATTGGGTTAATGGATCGTGTTCGGCCTGATAGCGTGTTTCTTCTTCAATACGCTTGCGTTCACTGATGTCAATCAGAACGCACTCCAGCATATTGCCTTGTATGGAATGATGTGAGGAAATCGACAGATTGACCCAGCGCACCATTCCTTGATGATTGCTCGAATGCAGCGGATAGTCCATCGCCATGGTCTGACCGGATTCAATCGCTTGTTGCAGTAATTCCCGAAAACGTCCAGGCTCGGCGAAAGTATGTTCAATCCAGTTACCATAGAGGCAAAAAGGGCCATCAACCGGCATGCTTTCGATATTGAGTACCCGCGCTGTGGATGGATTGGCGAGGGTACAGTGACCGCTGTGATCAATCAGGCATATGCCGGTTTTGGCTTGTTCAAAAATAGCCTGGTATTGTTGCTGCAAAGCCTCCATCTGATCGCGCAGGCGTCTTTCATCCTCAAGTGTTAGTACCACGGTTTCAAGGAGATGGTTGATGTCGTCAATCAGTAAGCCGAGTTCGTTGTGCTGATGGGGTTTGGGTTTGGCGAGTTGTATCGCCTGTCCCGGGCGCAGTGAGTGAACGGCTTGGGCTAGATTGAGCAGTGGGCGGGTCAGCAGTCCATTGGTGGCTCGCCAGGATGCAAGCGTTGAGCTGAACAGCAGAAGAACCAGACCGATAATTTCATAAAGCGCGGTAATGAGCGCATTATGCTGAACAGCAGGCCAGTAGAGGTCGGCCTGGAAGACGGCAATATGTTGATCGGCCATAAAAGGCGAGTCGAGCCATATGCTTACCCCCTTCCGGCACAAGTGTGTCGAGCCTGAAATGCTCTGGGTCAGGTTAAGCTGCTGATCCAGATTTCGAATATGAACACTGCAAACAAGCGGGTTAATGAGTACCCCCTTGAGTGTCATGTTGCCTAGGTTCTGGTCGTTGGAAAAAGAGGCAATTGCTGCTGTATAGGCAAGGGCATGCAGCGATTGCTGGAGGGAGGCCCGAGCGTTGTTCTGAGCCATATGCAATGCGCTCACATAGGCGATCAGGGTTACCAGAATGCCGATACCAAATGCTGTGCGCATAACCTTTAGTTGTAACTGGGTACGCAAGCTTTGCCAATGATGAATCTGCATTGTGGTTTATGGCTCAAAGATACCCATGATGGGCATGCACCCAGTCTAGTTCAGAGATGAATTTCCTGCGATGAGCTGGCAATGACAGCTGATTTTGTTTTCTGAGGAACGTACAATGCTTGTTATGCGGAGGTAGAACTCATGTCGGGTGCGGTTAAGGTCATTGTAGGTATGTCGGGCGGTGTCGATTCTTCGGTCAGTGCTGCGTTGTTGTTAAGGCAGGGCTACCAGGTCGAAGGCGTCTTCATGAAGAACTGGGATGAAGATGATGGAACTGATTATTGCACGGCACTACGCGATCTGGCAGATGCTCAGGCGGTCTGCGACCGTTTGGGAATTATCTTGCATACCATCAATTTTGCTGCAGAGTACTGGGATCGGGTCTTTGAACATTTTCTGCAGGAATATCGGGCAGGGCGTACGCCTAATCCCGATATCCTGTGCAATCGTGAGATCAAATTCAAGGCATTCCTCGACTATGCATTGGTTTTGGGGGCGGATCGGATTGCCACGGGGCATTACGCCCGATGTGTTCGGGACGATACGGGTGTGCATTTGTTGCGAGGACTGGATCCGGGCAAGGATCAGAGCTATTTTTTGCACCAGGTCACATCATTAGCGCTAGAGCGTACCCTCTTTCCGGTTGGGGCCCTGCATAAAACTGAGGTGCGGCAATTGGCTGCTGATCTTGGTCTAGCGACCGCAGGCAAAAAAGATTCTACCGGGATCTGCTTTATTGGAGAGCGGCGTTTTTCTGAATTTCTCAAGCGATACCTTCCCGCCCAACCTGGACCAATGCTGACGCCGCAGGGGCAGCAGGTAGGGACGCATCAGGGTTTGATGTTTTATACGGAAGGCCAACGTCAGGGTCTTGGGATCGGTGGCATTCAGGCTGCCGACGAGTTGCCCTGGTATGTTCTCGGCAAGGATCTTGACCGGAATGTGCTTTGGGTTGGGCAAGGTGATCATCTGGCACTTTATGCCAAGGGATTGGTGGCAAACCAGCTTGCCTGGATTGAAGCTGTAAATCCGCAAGAGCCGCTAACCGCAAAGATTCGCTACCGGCAGCCGGATCAGAAGGTGATTTTGCTCCAAGAGGAGCAGGAACATTGGGTTGTTCGGTTTGAACATCCACAGCGTGCCATAAGTCCTGGACAGTCGATTGTCTTCTATCAGGGTGAGCGTTGTCTTGGTGGTGGGGTGATTGAACGACACATCGAACCTCTGGCAATTCTAAGGCATTGTTCCTGAAGTATTTTTACAGTATGTGCTTAAAATCCTGCCGTTTCCGTAGATGCCGCTCATTTCGGGTGGCTATACGCATTTCATGATTGAATTCACAAAAATATGGCCTACACATTGTGCTGAACCTTAAGCTCAGTGAATTGCCTAAAGCTCCTCGGTCTTTAATTCGCTATAGCCTTCGTAGTAATAGCTGACATCGATACCCTTCATAAACAGGGTACGGTCATCAATCTGGTCGGTGAGTGCCTGTTTGAGCATGGCTTTGATTTCAATGTCTTTCACTACACTGCGCTGCATGGCAGAAAGATAGTCTTCTTTGTCAACTTGATTCCAGTCCACCACCCGTTGAATTTCTTTTTTGAGCATAAGATCCAGCCAGATACGGGTAGTACGGCCATTGCCTTCGCGAAAGGGGTGGGCAACATTCATCTCGACATATTTTTCGATGATCTCATCAAATGTGCTTTGAGGCATGGCGTCGATATGGTTTAACGACGGTTCCAAATACATCAGCGGTGCGAAACGAAAATTGCCCTTGGCGATATTTACGTCACGGACTTTTCCGGCAAAGGGGTAAATATCTTCAAACAAATAAGCATGGATGAAAGCCAGCCCAGCAAATTTGCCTATCTCTACCTTGTTAATATCGCCAGAATCATAAAGTTGCTTGGCTTTTTGCTTACTGATTTTTTCTTCGGCTTTGGCTAACTCGATTTGATCCGTGATATGAAGCTTGTTTGCCAGAATCATGCAGCATCTCCTTCAATCTCTGCAACAAGGGCATCATTATCTTTTCGCAGTTTGGCATTGACCTCAACATAACCGCTCACCAGGGGATTGTAATCGTTGCTGGCGGCTTTGTGTACTACTCGGGCCTAACAGCCGTCATGGGGCAAAAGCGGTCTGCAAAGTTTGTCATTTCAGCAATTGCCGCCCGTGCTTCGGGAAGAACGAGACCAAAAAGCTGAAATACATGCACCATCCCGGGCCAGAGGGACAGTTCTGCATGTGTGCCGCTACGTTCGGCTTTCTGAACACATGCTTTGCTGTCATCCAAAAGTATTTCACTGTCGCTGACCTGAAAGAGCAGAGGCGGCAAGCCGGTGAAATCTCCGAAATAGGGGGAAAGGCTGGGACTTCTAATCTCCTGCCCCTGAGTCAGCCAGCGCCCCAGCTTGAGCATTGATTGGTGGTTCAATATGGCATCGATATGGGCAAGACGCTCATGTGAGGCAAGGTGTACCGTCAGATCGGTCCAAGGAGCGAGCAGAATTGCTGCTGCAGGAAGTGGATGTTCCTGATCACGCAGTTGCATGAGTGAGGCCAGAACAATATTGCCACCTGCAGAGTCTCCGGCCATGACAATATGTTCGGCTGCGTGCCCTTTTTCTAGAAGTTGCAGGTAGGCTTGGGTACAGTCGTTGACCCATGCGGGAGCAGGTGCTTCTGGAGCCAGACGATAGTCCAGACTGAATACCCGTGACTGGGACGAGATGGCCAGCCGTTGCGTCAGCGGTCGATGGCTCGCCGGGCTGCCTACATAAAAACCGCCTCCATGAACGTAGAGGAAAATGCGTTTGCTAAACTGGTTGGGAGTTAGCCATTCACCATGCAAAGCTCCATCTGCGACCGGTTGGGTCGGGCACAGGGAGCCGGTTGGACTGAATCGTACCACACGGTTGAACTTGCGACGTGCGGCCAGAAGAGATGCGGGGTTAGGGTCAGGGAGGGTAAAAATATCTTTGAGTGCCCGGCGCACAGCGGTTGCAAGGATTCGGTTACGAAGGTGCGTGCGTGTCATGGATCGAGTCCTGTTCATGGGGTGTCCGGTTGTTGTGCCAGTTCTGCAATTGCTTCAGGGTACTGATAAAATCTGTAAGTTGTTGCCGGATTAATTCCAGTTCATTGATCACACCTTGATTCTGTTGCTTGAGTGTCCGCTCCAGTGTGTCAGCTTGGGCACTGAGGCGTGGCAGTCCACAATAACGTGATGCGCCATGAATGTAGTGCACGCGCTCAAGCAAGGTGGTTCGTTCCGGAGTATCGAGATGAGACTCCAGAAAAGCAATGTCTGCGCTGACATGCTTTAGCATTCCTTCGATCATTGACTCGGCCAGATCTTTTTTGCCACCGGCAATACGGTAGCCGAGTGCCCAGTCAATCAGGGGCAAGTCTTTTGGAGCGGTTGGTGATGATGATTCATCCACGGGGGTATTGACCGGAACCAGTTTGAGGTCAAGCCACTGGTTG
This sequence comes from Pseudomonadota bacterium, assembly GCA_021804485.1. Classification (GTDB taxonomy): domain Bacteria; phylum Pseudomonadota; class Gammaproteobacteria; order Pseudomonadales; family Moraxellaceae; genus JAJXWR01. The sequence goes on from JAJZHM010000033.1 coordinate 14,655, forward strand.
AGAATACGAATCAGCGCTGGTTCCTGTAATGGCTTGGACATGTAGTCATTCATGCCTGCCTTCAACAGGGAATCACGTTCGTCAGGCATGGCGTGGGCGGTAAGTGCAATGATCGGAACGGGACGGTCCGGGAATTTTTGACGAATGGTTCGGGTGAGTTCAATGCCGTCCATTCCAGGCATCTGAACATCCATGAAGATCAGATCGACACTCTGCTTTTTGAGTATTTGCATGGCGCTGTTGGCATCTGCTGCGGTCAAGGCGTATATGCCCAGATCACTCATCAGGGCAGCGACCAGTTTGCGGTTCGCAGGATGGTCATCGACAACCAGGACATGGCAGTTGTCGAAACGGGTTGATGCAACGCGCTGGGTATTGGGGTTTGGATGCAACAGGTTCGCCAGTTCCTGTTCAATCCGACTCGGAGCGACAGGAATGCTCAGGTGCGGTGGGCGATGTGCTGTATCCGGCCATAAACCAGTGTCGTGCATCTGACTGCTGCAGAGAATGAGCAAAGGACGTTGCAACAGCAGCAGGAAATCCTTTTGGGTTTGGGTCAGACTCTGGTCTTGAGGCAGATGAATGCCGATCACGTCACAGGTTTGTGCCTGAACTGGATCAAGAGCTTCAATGGCGGGCCAGTGCTGCACCGAGTGGCTCCATCGCTGTAGCTGATGCATCCACATCTGGGTCAGGCCAGGGTGGGACATGATCAGCCCGATCCGTGAGCAGAGCATCTGAGCTTGGGGTACTTCAGGACTTGGGTCGATTTCGAGCAGAACGGTGAACCAGAATGTAGAGCCAAGACCCAGTTCACTATCAAATCCGATATCTCCGCCCATTTGTTCTACCAGGTGTTTACTAATGACCAGACCAAGACCCGAGCCACCGTATTTGCGGTTGGTTGAAGCATCGCCTTGGGAGAAGGCCCGGAATAGTTCACTGCGTACATGTTCGGCTAGGCCGATGCCGGTATCCTGGATGGTAAAACGAAGCATGTGTTCGTGTTGGTCATGATCATCAAGAAAAACGCGAATGGTTACATCCCCCTGTTCGGTAAACTTGATGGCATTACTGATCAGGTTGGTCAAAATCTGTTTCAGGCGTAGCGGATCTCCCAACCAGTTGAGCGGAACATCATCGTAGATCAGGCTAATCAGGTTCAGTGCCTTGGTCTCGGCAAGGGGGGCGAGCATGGTCAGTACGTCATAGATGCAATCTTCAATGTTGAGCGGGATATGGTCGAGCTGAAGTTTGCGTGCCTCAATCTTGCTTAGATCCAGCAGATCGTTAATCATCGCCAGAAGATTATGGGCAGACTTCTGGATGGTCTGAATGTAGTCCATGTGGCGCTCACTCAGATTTGAGCGGCTCAGAATTTGGGTGAATCCCAAGATGCTGTTAAGTGGAGTTCGTATTTCATGGCTGATATTGGTAAGGAATTCGGATTTGATCCGGTTGCCTTCGACGGCTTCCTTACGTGCCAAGGACAGTTCGATATTTTGAACCTCCATGGACTCAAGAGTGGACTGAAGATCCTCGTGCGTTTGAAGCATGGTTTGGCGCAGGTCTTCAACTTCAGTCTGGATGGTTTCCAGCATGAGGTTAAAGGAGTTGCTCAACTGGTCGAGTTCAATGAGGTTCTGATTCGGGAAGCGTAGTTCGAAATGCCCCCCCCGTAAACGTGATGACTTGTCAATCATGCGTCGCAGGGGACGGATCAGTTGACGGGTCTGGCCCATGACCCAGATTAGCGAACAGCCTAACCAGCAGACAATGATGAATCCGATTTCAAAAATGCTTTGATACTGTTGCAGCAGCAAGGGTGTCATGGAAAAGTCCATCTGGATCCATGCGGGATCACCATTGCGCGTACGTCTGGGTTCGCCCGGATGGTTGAGTGCCAGAATCCAGATATCTTCACCGTTCTTGAGGATGTGTTGCTGGTTATTCTGCTGTGGATTCAGGGCAATATCCGGATGTCCGCGGTGTGCCAGAACGTTGCCCTGGAGATCATGCACCGTCATGCTGTCAAGAGCGACATCGTTCATACTCTCATCAAGCAGGGCATTAAGCTGTTGTAGATCATCCCGCCCGGCCAGAAGTACAAGACGTATATGTTCGGCCTGTAATTCATGCTGTGACAGCACCATCCCGGATAGTTCCTGGAAACGGGCATGTAGGTAAAAGTAACCACCTGCCATACTGCCGATTAGAATCGGGAGAAGCGTAATTGCTAAAAGGCGGGTCTGCAGGTTAGTTCTCATGATGAATCCAAGTATCAATCATTTCGCAATCCAGTATACTAGAGGTTTGCGAAGGAGACAGCCATGCATCAAAGAGACCCGGGCATTGCGGCGTTGATTGGTGGGACACCGCTTATTCGGCTGAATCCTTTGCTGGTTGCTGAGGGGAGTGAGGTCTGGCTAAAGCTTGAGGGACAGAATCCCGGGGGGTCAGTCAAGGATCGGGCTGCTTATTCCATGATACACCGTGCCCTTGAACGCGGCGAGATTCAGTCTGGGGACCGACTCATTGAAGCAACGTCAGGAAATACCGGTATTGCGCTGGCAATGGTATGCGCCATTCTTGGTATGCGTCTGACCCTGATCATGCCATCCAACCAGTCTGCGGAACGTAAGGCTGCGATGCAGGCTTATGGTGCCGAGCTGTTGCTGGTTTCTCCTGAAGAAGGCATGGAAGGAGCCCGAGACAAAGCACAGCGTCTTGAGCAGGATGGGTACGGCAAGGTGTTGGATCAGTTCAATAATCCGGATAATCCTCGGGCACATTACGAAACGACCGGCCCGGAAATCTGGTCGCAGACCGGGGGACGGATCAGTCATTTTGTGAGCGCAATGGGAACAACCGGCACCATTACCGGAGTAGCCCGTTACCTAAGGGAACAGTCGAATCAGGTTCGTATTGTCGGATTGCAGCCGGCACCGGGTAGCCAGATTCCCGGGATCCGACGCTGGCCCGAGGCCTATCGGCCCCGGATATTTGAGCCAGCACTGGTTGATGAGATTGTGGATGTTGCTGAATCGGATGCCGTAAACTGCATGCGTGTACTGGCAGAGCGGGCTGGTATTTTCTGTGGGGTATCCAGCGGTGGGGCGGTTTTCGCAGCCTTGCAGATTGCTGCTCAGGCCAGGAATTGTTGCATCGTTGCGATTATTTGTGATCGAGGTGATCGCTATTTATCAACGGGGGTTTTTCAAAAATGAATCATCTGGTGGTCGATATTGAAACCATTCCGGATGTAGGTTCAGGAAGGCGCCTGCTGAACCTCGGTGCTTTGTCGGATGACGAAGTAGCTCAGGCTATGGCTCTGGTGCGTCGTAGTGAAACAGGATCCAGTGATTTCATGCGACATACCTTGCATGAAATTGTCTGTATTTCCTGTGTGCTGCGGCATGGGGACCAGCTGCGTATCTGGTCCCTGTCGCGGGAGCAGGCCAGCGAGGCTGAGATGCTGCAGCGCTTTTTTGCTGGATTGGAACGTTATACACCTGTTCTGGTTACCTGGAATGGTCTTGGCTTTGATTTGCCTGTGCTGGCCTACAGGGCTCTGCTTCATGGTGTTACTGCCGAAATCTTTTGGGATCAGGGGGAGCGTGATACTTCCTTTCGCTACAATAACTACTTGAGTCGTTACCATCAGCGTCACATTGACCTGATGGATGTGTTGTCTTTCTATCAGCCGCGCCTCGCGCAACCGCTTGATCATGTTGCCAGCCTGTTGGGTTTTCCCGGCAAAATGGGTATGTCGGGTGCAGAAGTCTGGCCATCCTGGCAACGTGGTGAGATTCAACGTATTCGTACCTATTGTGAGACCGATGTCATGAATACCTGGCTGGTTTTTTTACGTTTCCAGAAAATGCGCGGCTGGTTGGATGATGTACAGCTCAAATCTGAAGAACTTAAATTACAGGCTGTGCTGGCGGCCAGTGATGAGCCGGTTTGGCAAGAATTCCTGAAACAATGGACTGAAAAGCATGAATGAACCGCTACGACAGGCGCGCCGGCGGCATCGACCCATGGAGCCCATTGACTGTACTATTGAATCTCTGAGTCATGAGGGGCGTGGTGTCGCTCATCATGAGGGGCGGGTTGTTTTTGTGGAAGGAGCCTTGCCCGGCGAACAGGTTCGGGTACAAATCCAGAGGAAGCAATCCCGTTTTGTAGAAGGACGGGTCCTTGAGGTGTATCGTGCTTCGGCAGATCGCTGCCAACCGGCATGCGTCCATGCTGATGTATGTGGCGGCTGTTCCTTGCAACATATGGATAGTGAGGCCCAGCTGCTCTTTAAACAGCAGGTTCTGGCGGAACAGTTGCAGCATTTTGGGCAAACCTGTCCGAAAGTCTGGATTAAGCCTCTGCATGCTGAGCGTTTGGGTTATCGGCGCAAGGCGCGACTTGGTGTGCGCTTTGTTCATAAAAAAGATGCCATGTTGGTTGGTTTTCGGGAAAAAAACTCTAATTTTCTTACGGAGATGAGTTCCTGTCCGGTGCTTGATCCCCGTCTTGGTACGCGCATTGAAGATTTGAAACATATGCTTGCGGGTCTGTCGATTCGGGAACAGATCCCTCAGATCGAATGTGCTGCGGGCGATGATGCTGTGGTGGTGATTTTTCGACATCTCGTTGACTTGCCAGAGCAGGATCGCGACCGGATCGTCCAGTTTTGTACCGTGCAAGGCTGGCAGGCCTGGGGGCAGCGTGGTGGCACCGAAACGCAGCGGCCTCTTGCCGGCACGCACCCTGATGGTGAATGGCTGCACTATTCCTTGCCTGATCATCAGCTCACGATGCGATTTCATCCTTCTGATTTTACTCAAGTTCATGCGGGAATTAACCGGGGGATGCTAAATCTGGCCGTAGAATTGCTAGAGATAGAACCGCACCATCAGGTTCTGGATCTGTTCTGTGGTCTGGGTAATTTTACCTTGCCGTTAGCGCGCCGGGCAGCGCACGTGATCGGGGTAGAAGGTAGTACCTTGATGACCGAGCGGGCCATGTATAATGCACAGCATCATGGTTTGAACAATGTTTCTTTTTATGCGGACAATCTGATGGAAGAACCATGGCAGGCTGCCTGGGCAGCCAGAACCTATGATCGGTTGCTGCTGGATCCGCCCCGATCGGGTGCGGAGTGGGTCGTGCGACAGATTGGCCGATGGCAGATAAGGCGTCTGGTTTATGTTTCCTGCAATCCGGCCACACTGGCACGAGATGCGGGAATTTTGTGCGCTCAGGGCTATGTGATGGAACAGGCTGGGGTCATGGATATGTTTCCCCACACCAGCCATGTCGAATCCATTGCGGTATTTGAACGAAACTGACTGGGGTTGGCATGGTCAAGGTGCGTGAAGATTATCCTTGTCTGGACGATGGGCAGGTTGACTTGGAAACCTGGCTGAACCGTATCCGGCAGAAGGTTGAACTGTTTGATGATACCTTGCTGCGTGCTTGCCAGTACATCGAGCGGCTTGACCAGGAGGTGCGGCGGGACGATGTCTGGTCCAGTCGAACCAGCAGCTATCTGACCGGTTTGGCCATGGCGGATATTTTGGCAGACCTGCATCTGGATCAGGAATCTCTGGTTGCAGCAGTTCTTTATCGCTCGGTTCGTGAGGAAAAGGTAAGTCTGCTTGAGATCCAGAAAATGTTTGGCCCGGACATTGCTGAGTTGATTGAGGGGACACTCAGAATGGCGGTAATCAGCCAGATCATGAGTCCGGATATTCATGGAGATGCGCTGGGGAGCAGTCCGCAGCAACAACTGGATAATCTGCGCCGCATGCTGGTTTCGATGATTGATGATGTGCGTGTTGCGCTGATCAAACTGGCAGAACGTACCTTCGCGATTCGAGAAGTCAAGGATGCAACCGAAGAACGACGCATGCGTGTCGCACGTGAGGTTTTTGATATTTATGCTCCATTGGCGCATCGTTTGGGTATTGGTCATATCAAGTGGGAACTGGAGGATCTTTCCTTTCGGTATCTTGAACCTCAGGCCTATCGGGAAATCGCTGCACTGCTTGATGAAAAGCGTCTGGGTCGGCAGGAATATATTCAAAACGTCATTGATCTTCTGAAAAAAGAATTACAGCGTTTTGCTATTCAGGGGGAAGTAACCGGCCGCGCCAAGCATATCTATTCGATCTGGCGCAAAATGAAGCGTAAGGGAATCCGATTCAGCGAGGTCTATGATGTACGGGCGGTGCGACTTCTGGTGCCGGAGGTGCGTGACTGCTACGCTGCGCTGGGGATTGTGCATTCCCTTTGGCGCCATATTCCCCGCGAGTTTGATGACTATATTGCCTCTCCGAAGGAAAATGGCTACCGATCTTTGCATACGGCAGTGATTGGGCCACAGGGTAAGGCCTTAGAAGTGCAGATTCGTACCTTTGCCATGCATGAAGAGGCTGAGTTGGGTGTCTGTGCCCACTGGCATTATAAAGAAGGGACTCAGGGTGGTAAGGATCGCAGTTATGAAGGCAAGATTGCCTGGCTGAGACAGGTTCTGGAGTGGCAGGAGGATGTGGGTGAATCCAGGGCTGAGGATCTTGCCTCCTATTTCAATCAGGCTATTCAGGATGATCGGGTTTATGTATTCACCCGCGATGGGCATGTTGTGGATCTGCAGGCCGGTTCGACGCCTCTGGATTTTGCATATCATGTGCATACCGAGGTAGGACATTCCTGTCGGGGAGCGCGTGTGAATGGTCGCATGGTGCCTTTGACGTATACGCTTTCAACGGGTGATCAGATTGAAATCATTACCAGTAAAGGAGGAAAACCCAGTCGTGACTGGTTGAATCTTTCACTGGGCTACCTGGCAAGTTCTCGCGCGATCGCCAAAGTTCGGCACTGGTTCAAGGCTCAGGATCGGGATCAGAATCTTGATGCCGGTCGGGAAATCCTGCACCGTGAACTGGAACGTCTGGGTATGGCCCGGGTGGATCTGGAAACGGTAGCGCCGCGGTTTAACTACAAGTCTGGTGATGATGTTCTGGTAGCTATTGGGGCTGGAGATATCGGTCTGCAGCAAATCGTTCACACCATCTCGGAACAGTTGCCCATTACCAACCCCCCCTTGGCCGAGATCCCGGTTAAAACACCACGGGCACGCCCCGATAGTCATGGTGTAGAAATTGAAGGTGTGGACAACCTGATGACCACACTGGCACGATGTTGCAGTCCTGTGCGAGGTGAGGCTATCCTTGGCTATATCTCGCATGGTAGGGGTGTTGTCATTCACACCAGTGTTTGTCCTGAATTGAACCGGCTGAGGGAACAGGATCCGGATCGAATCATGGCCGTCAGCTGGAGTGCTGAACCTGACCATCAGCCTTATCCTGTCGATGTACAGGTGCGGGCTTATGACCGGACTGGATTGTTGCGTGATATTACGGTGGTTTTGGCCAATGAACATGTCAATGTTACTGGTGTGCAGACACATACCGATAAGAGCAGTGGGCTTGCCTTCATGCGTCTGGTGATTGAGGTCGGGGATTTGAATACCCTTGGCAGGGTGCTTGGACGTATTGCCCAGTTGCCTCATGTGATTGAAGTTCGACGGGTGGGTCAGGGAGAAACTCATTAAACAAAGGCATTCACTGAATTGATGCAAATCTGCTAGAATCTGCGCCGCTGGTATTTCACCCGAGGCCCCGGTGGCGGAATTGGTAGACGCGACGGATTTAGGTTCCGTTGTCGCAAGACGTGGAGGTTCGAGTCCTCTCCGGGGCACCATTTGCAATTCAGATAACGTCAAGCAAAAAATAAAGTGTTTTTCTATTTTGTTAGCCGCTCTTTATTTTTGATAAAAATAAGCTTGTTGCAAAAGTCGGTTTTGGTATGGAGGAAATTTTTTGCTGAGTCCAGAAAGAGGCTTTTTTGCACTAAATCGTATCCTTCCTCACTCGCAGCCAATGCAGTCCCCTTGATGAACTCCATCGGCTCTAAAAACCTGTCCATCCCCCTCGGTGCTTAATGCCGCAGGCGCATGAGTTGGTCTGTTGACAGCACTAATACCTCAAACATCAAATGGCTCATCCCTTTGACAGGGCCGCTGTTGCCCGACGGCATAGACCTAGTGTCATCAGGCTGGCATTACCGGCTTGCGCCATCAAATGATCCATGGCGGACATTAATTCA
>JAJZHM010000132.1 GCA_021804485.1 Pseudomonadota bacterium
CAGGGAATGACGTCATTCGGTGCTTGCCGAACCCGTATGAAGGAAACCATGAATACCATGGATTTTGCCAGCCGTCTCTGGATCTTGTTCCGAGCGTTGATCCTAGGAGCCCTGAATGAACTCCAAGAGGAATATGGCGAGGCTACGACCCGAATTCTGGAACTCATTGACCAGAAAGTAAAAGACTATTTTGTGCAAGTCATGCAAATGGACAGTTTCACACTGCGCTTGGAAGCCACGTCTGAAGCGACTTAGAGCCAATTTTTATGAGAAAATGAACTCCGAAACTTGAGTCATAACATAAGTGTTGTGTTTTTTAAGACAAAAGCATGATTTTTGGCAATTGCTCACCCTCTGAAGTCAGCGAAAATTGTCAAATTTCACTTGACAAGATTTTTGGGTGATTATTCCCGATGTTTAGCCTTGCCTTAAAAATCCCCCATGAACACTCCTTAAAGCCATTTGTTGCCACCTTCGCTGCGTTGTTTTCTATGAGATGTCAAAAATTCTTGATTTGCCCTGCCATGTGGTGCGCAGAGGGTCAAAAAAAGCCGTGAATTCATGGCGCGTTCGTCCTGAGATGAACCTATTGGGGCATGGATTTGAGCTGCATTAAGGCTATAATGGGCAAATCATTGCAGGGTGGAAATTTCAATGTTTGAAAATTTGACGGAACGTCTGACTGGGACACTGCGAGCGATCTCCGGTGGCGGCAAACTTAATGAAGACAATATCAAGGATACGCTACGGGAAGTGCGTACAGCCCTTCTTGAGGCAGATGTTGCCCTGCCTGTAGTCAAGGAGTTTGTCGACAGGATTCGTTCTGAAGCCCTTGGTCAGGAAATCCTCAAGAATTTGCAGCCGGGTCAGGCCTTTGTCAAGATCGTTCATGATGAACTCGTTCGATTGATGGGGGAGGCCAACGCCTCTCTGAATCTGCAGACAACCCCTCCGGCCGTGGTTTTGATGGCTGGTTTGCAGGGCGCAGGCAAAACGACCAGCGTCGCTAAACTGGCGAAGCTGTTGCTCGAACAGAAGAAGAAGGTTCTGGTCGCTTCGGTTGATGTCTACCGCCCTGCGGCCATTCTTCAGCTGGAAATGCTGGCGACGCAGGTGGGTGCGATGTTTTTTCCTTCGAGCCAGAATCAGGATCCACTTGCCATTGCCCGTGCTGCGGTGCATGAAGGTCGAATTCGTGCCGCTGATGTTGTCATTATTGATACAGCTGGACGGTTGCATGTCGATGAGGACATGATGCGCGAAATCCAGCGCTTGCACGCGGACATCAAACCAGTTGAGACCTTGTTTGTTGTGGATGCGATGACCGGTCAAGATGCTGCCAATACCGCCAAGGCTTTCAATGATGCCTTGCCGCTGACGGGGGTCATCCTGACCAAAATGGATGGAGACGCCCGCGGTGGTGCGGCGCTCTCTGTGCGCGCCCTGACCGGCAAACCCATCAAATTTCTGGGCTCCGGTGAAAAAGTTGATGCGCTTGAACCCTTCCATCCTGAACGCATGGCCTCGCGCATTCTGGGCATGGGTGATGTTCTGACCCTGGTTGAACAGGCTGAACGGGCTCTGGATAAGGAAAAAGCCGAGAAATTGGCACGCAAACTGAAAAAGGGCAAGGGTTTTGATCTACAAGACATGCTTGATCAGTTTTCTCAGCTGGATGCCATGGGTGGGATGATGGGAATGTTGGATAAACTGCCCGGAATGTCGCCACAGGTGATTCAGCAGATCGAGAAACAGCAGTCGCCTGACCGGATGGTTCGACAGATACAAGCCATCATCCAGTCCATGACGATGAAAGAACGTCTGCATCCCGACCTGATCAACAGTTCCCGCAAGCGGCGCATTGCAGCGGGCTCGGGTACGCAGATCCAGGATGTTAACCGGGTTCTCAAACAGCATGTCCAGATGGAGAAAATGATGAAAAAATTTGCATCTCCTGCGGGCATGATGAAAATGATGCGTGGCCTGCAGGGCTCGGGTCTGATGAATGCCATGCCTGGTGGCCTTAAGGGAGCTGCTTCGCAGGGGCCTTTCCCAGGCAAAGGTAAGTAGCCAAAAAAATCAGTACAGCACCGGCAAGGGCGGCCATGTCGGGAGTTTCGCCCCAGAGTACCCAGGCATAGATACCGGAAATGATAATTGCCAGGTAGTTGATAGGGGCGATTCGGGATGCTGGTGCAAGGCTGTAGGCCTTGGAAAGGCAAAGCTGACTGAGGGTTGCCAGTGTGCCAATGCCCCCCAGCAGCAGGATGGTATGGCTCTGGAGGTGCTGACCATGGGGATGCGACAGGCGGTAGGGTATAAACGAGAGCAGGGTTGAGATTACTGCAAAATAAAGGACAATGCGTTGCGGTGATTCAGTGGCGGTGAGGGCCCGTACACTGACAAAGGCGATTGCCGCCAGCAGGGCAGAAGCGGTTCCGCATAGACTCATGAGATTGAACCAAGCTGCATGGGGTTTACAGACCAGAAGAACGCCGATCAGTCCGAGCAAAGTGGCGGTGATGATGCGTCCGTCGATCTGTTCGTCGAGGGCAAGCCAGGCAATCAAAGGAATGAACACCGGTGCTGAATAGGTAAAGACCATCGCGTTTGCTAGCGGAATATGGGCCAGTGCATAAAAGAATCCGTACATGGCTGCAAGTCCGGATAAGGCGCGGCCAAGGTGTAGCAGGGGTCTGGATGTCTTCAGGCTAGCCGGTCCGTTGCGGATCAGCATGGTTGGGGTGAGCAGCACGACACCGGCCAGATTGCGGGAAAAGACGATCAGGGTGTTGTCAGCGTGTGCGGAAACGACTCGAATGAACAATCCCATGGTTGAGAAGAGGAAGGCTGAGCACACCAGCAAGATGATTCCGTGTATGAGTTGTTTGCGGTGCACGAGCAGGTCTTGTTACTCCGTGAAGCAGATAAGAGTGCTATCTTAGATGTTTTTGAGGTTTATTTGGAGAGTGGAATGAAGAATGATTCAGAATTGACGACCGCTCGGCTTCTTATTACCTGTCCTGATCGCCCAGGTATTGTCAGTGCGGTTTCAAGTTTCCTGTATAACCATGGTGCGAACATAACGGCACTGGATCAGTACGCAACCGCTTCAGAACAGGGTACCTACTTCATGCGGCTGGAATTTCAGACGCCGCATCTGGATGTTTCCCGGCAGGTCTTGCCTGCTACTTTTGCCGAAGCGGTTGCCCGTCGCTACGAGATGGATTGGACCCTCAGCTTTGCATCAGATCGCAAGAAAATCGCCATCTTGGTCTCGAAACATGACCATGCCCTGCTGGAACTTCTTTGGCGCTGGTCACGTCAGAATCTGCCCTGTGCCATGCATTCAGTCATCAGCAATCATCCCGATTTAGGAAGTGAGGTTGAGCGCTTCGGTGTACCTTTCCATCATATTCCATTCACGGCAGAACAACGTCTGGAGTCGGAAGCCCGGATGGAATCCCTCTTGGCTGGGGCTGATCTCATCGTGCTGGCCCGATTTATGCAAATTCTCAGCCCAGAGATGGTGGCCCGTTGGCCTCACCGGATCATCAACATCCATCATTCCTTTCTACCCGCCTTTGTGGGTGCCAACCCCTATCAGCAGGCTTATGACAAGGGAGTAAAACTGATTGGCGCAACGGCACATTATGTTACTGCTGACCTTGACCAGGGGCCAATTATCGAGCAAGGGGTACACCGAGTTTCACATCAGCATAATGTCGAGAGTCTCAGGGCGCTGGGACAGGAGATGGAACGTCAGGTTCTTGCCCGTGCCGTGCGCTGGCATCTGGAAGACCGTGTTTTGGTCCATGCCAATAAAACAATTGTCTTCGATTAGTGCATGCGTCCTGCCCGATGCTCAATGCTGGTGCCATGAATGATGGGTGATTACATTTCATTATTTGATAACCTACTGAATAATAAGTAGATATTTATTTTGTTTTGGTTGGCATGTAATGTGCTTTATCTGGTTTGCGGGAATCAATAACCAGGAGGTGCGTCATGATGATCAAAATGTTCAGCCTGTTTGCCTTTGTGCTGGGACTTGGTTTTTTTTGGTCGTTAGAGGGAGCTCATCAGTCAGCGGGTGATCAGGAAGATACCGACGCAGTCTTGCAGGCTCTTCTGGAAAACGCAACCGCACACAATAGCGACTAGAATCTGATTCCGAGGGGACAGCCATGAAATTTAGTGATGACTCTGCCTGGAGTTCTGGGCATATGCAGTGGGACCGGGCCGAGCGAACCCTGATCATGATGATGCAGCATCTTGCTGATGCCTTGACACAAGGACGGTCTCTGCTGGTTCACAAGCTCAGGATGAGCATTCAGAACCATCTTGATCTTTTGTGCAATGATCAGGAAATGGCTTTGGAGGTATATAGCCACGATCATCCTCACTATCATCGGCTGCATCGCCGGCAGCACCAGTTTCTGTTGGGGTGGATTCAGGAAATCAGCATGAATACCCGGCCCTCCGAAGTTTTCAGTGTGCTGGGCTGGTGGTTGGAGGTACATGTTGCACACCTTGACCGTCAACTGGTCCTCGAGGTGGAAGAAGCGCCACAATTGCATCATGCTCTGGCCGTTTAATGGAAACCTAGCCATAGCTGGACACAGCCGGCAATAAAGCCCATGACCGCGCCCATGGCAATCAGGATCCATTCATCTTCCTGAAATGCTGGGCGCAACAAGCCCTGGAATTCTTTGCTGCTCATTTGGCGCATGCGTGTACTAAGACTTTTTTTCAGCATGACACCATGTACCCTGTTAAGTTCAGGGTCCTGAAGGGGTCGTAATGATGCTTCGACAACGCGGTCGACCAAGTTCATTTTAAGATCAGCATAGGCTCTTGGGCCCATGGTCAGCAAGGCAGCACCTCGTACGGCCAGACTCTCCAGCAAGGGCTTGATATGGCGCTGGATGAGTGCTCGGGTTCGCTCCTGTCGAGGGCCGTAGAACATCTCGTACATGAAGTTGTGGATGCTGAGGACTTCCCGTGCCGTCATTTCAGCAAATTGATCTGAGACTTCTTCCTGACGACGAAGAAATAACCCCTGAAATGTAACCGAGCAACGTCCCCAGCCGATCCGTACGGGATGAACGGGTTCAAACACAAGGGTGAGTGCAATCCAGTTGGTCAGATAGCCAAGGGCAGTCCCATAAATGGGCAGGCCCCAACCATAGGGCAGAACAATCCAGAGGACCATCTGTACAAATCCAAGGATTAGGCCAATCCAGAAACTTGACTGGATAATAAAAGCAATTTCCTTGTGGCCTACTTCCTGAAACATGGCAACGACCAGACTCTTGTCTTCGGTCATCCGTCGGACCACCATCTGGCGAAGTTCAATGTATTGACTGACGTTTTCTTCAAGTTCCCGGAGTATGGAAACCGATACTTCCGTGGCGTGTTTCTGCAAGGCGCGAACGACAATCTGCCGTGCTTCTCGGGGCAGGTTCTCCCAGAGCACACGTCCGTGTTGCTGCATAACCTCGTCCGCAATACCTTCTGCATTATCGATCACATAACGGGCAATATGCTGAGCAACTTCTTCAGGCTGGCATTCACGAAAGAAGGTCTCAACCGAACCAAGCTTCTCCAGAGCGTTGTCGACAATGATTCCGGCCATGCGTCCAGCTTTGCGTGGAATAATTCCTTGCCATCCCAGATAAAAGGGACGATAGCCCATGAATTCGATCGGATAAAAAACCATCTTCATGGCTAGCCAGACATGAATCCAAGTGACAACTGCAGCGACAAAAGGAATGCTGACAATGCCCCAGAAATCGGGCTGATGGAGCAGGTGGTGCCAAAACTGAATCATGGAGGTCATTCCTTGGCCTAGAACAAGGCTGCATCATGCCATATTCGTGGCATATCG
>JAJZHM010000034.1 GCA_021804485.1 Pseudomonadota bacterium
AAATCGCACAAATGCCTCCTTAAGAATCTCGACGGCATGGCATGCCTCCAGAGTGATGGCGACCTTATGGACCAACACCTGCCTGCTGGCTACATCCACTACCGCAGTCAGGTAGACAAACCCCTTTGCCATGGGAATATACGTCGTATCGAGCGCCCAAACCTGATTGGCATGGTCAATGTCCAGGTGGCGAAGCAGGTAGGGATAGATTTTGTGAGCCGGGTGTCTGTTGCTGGTGCCAGGCTGAGGACAGAGTGCCTCTAAACCCATGCGCAGCATCAGGGTCCGTGTGTGCCGTCGGCCAATATCGATGCCATCCTTCTTCAATTCTCGTCTCAACTGACGGGCACCCATGAAGGGATGAAGTCGCACTTGACCCATTAAACAAGCTGTTTTTGGACATCAGTCCGCTTTGACTGACTCATGATCGTTCGATTGACACAGCAGAAAGTGGCATATACAATTCGGCATATACACAGGAGGCAGTTCCATGCCTACATCGACGCCATCCCGGCCCAAAGAGGCCAAGCTGTTTCGCAACAACCGTAGTCAGGCAGTGCGGATTCCTGTGGAGTTCGAGCTGCCGGGGGATCGTGTATTGATCCACCGCGAAGGCAGTAAACTCATTATCGAGCCAGTGACCAAGCCAACGAACATTGTCGAGCTGCTCGCCGAGTGGAGGAAGGAAGCACCGCTTGAGCCAGAAGATCAGTTCCCGTCCATTGACGACATGCCCGCTCAACCGGAGGACATATTTTGAGCGGATACCTGCTGGACACGAACATCATCAGCGACGTGATTCGCAACCCTGCCGGGACTGCAGCACGTCGAATTGAACAGGTCGGTCCGAAGAAAATTTTCACGAGCATTATCGTCGCATCTGAGCTGCGCTATGGTTGTGCAAAGAAGGGGTCTCCCAGGCTGCTCACCAAGGTAGAGGGCATCCTTGAAACAATCCCCGTGCTGCCGCTGGATATTCCGGCAGATGCCGAATATGGTGGCATCCGTGCTGAGCTGGAAGCGGCTGGCCAGCTTATCGGTATGAACGATCTTCTGATCGCAGCGCACTCTTATGCGCTTGGCCTCACCCTAGTGACGGACAACATGCGCGAATTTAGCCGCATTCGTGGCCTCAAGGTCGAGAATTGGCTCGAAATATAAACTAGCCCGGCGAATGGGTGCAGTCGTCTTCTGAAAATAACAGTATCATCTTGATTCGTTAATGAATAAAGCGTGCATGCGAAGTCAACAACATGCTGATATCCCCGCCATGAATGACGGGTTTTACGCACAAACGGATAAAATTTAACAGGATCTTGCCTATGGGTGTGAATTTTTCAGACCGAATTTCTGTAGAAATTCAGAAAATTCATGACAGGGAATAGGTTTGCTGAACAGGTATCCCTGCAGAAAATCGCATCCGGAGAGACACAAAAAACGCTTTTGTAATTCAGTTTCAACACCCTCGGCCACGGTCTCCAAGTGCAGACTCTGAGCTAGGCCAATAATCGTTTTAACAATGACGGTACTGTCTGATTGATCGGAAATTTCATTGATGAAAGATCGATCGATTTTGAGTTGGCCAATGGGAAACTTTTGCAAATAGGCCAGTGAAGAATACCCTGTACCAAAGTCATCCACGGAGACGCGTACACCCAGATTTTTAAGATCCAGCAGAATGCGCTGAGCATTGTCTGCATCTTCCATAACGGCACTTTCGGTAATTTCCAGTTTTAACTGTTGGGGGGGTAATCCTGAATATAAGAGTGTATCGCGTACCAGTTGGGAGAGGTTTGCATCGCGAAACTGGCGAGCTGAGATATTTACCGCGATGCACAGATCAAATCCTGCCTTGATCCATGTCTGTGTCTGGATGCACGCCTGCTGGAGAACCCATTCACCGATGGAAACAATAAGACCTGTTTCTTCGGCAAGTGGAATAAATTCAACAGGCGATATTGTCCGGCCATCGCTATGCCAGCGAATGAGCGCCTCGGCGCTGTGGACTTTACCGCTACGCAAGTCAAGAATGGGTTGGTAGTAAAGCTCGAATTCGTTGCGGGGAATGGCTCTTCTTAAACGTGCTTCCAGTTCCAGCTTGTGCAGTGCTGCGATATTCATGTCAGCTGTGTAGTAGCAAAAGCTGTTGCGTCTTTCTTTGGCTCGATACATGGCAACATCAGCATTGCGTAAAAGAGCTTCAAAGTGGTCACCATCCTCGGGATAGACGCTGATGCCGATACTTCCGGATAGGTCGATTTCCCGGTCACTGAGGGCAATCGGTTGCTCAATTACGCGTAAAATTTTGTCTGTGATGAGTGGAATTTCATCATTACTGCCCAGGTTTGATAATACCGCAACAAACTCATCCCCCCCCAAGCGGGCAAGAGTGTCTTGCTCCCTTAAACAGTGTGTCATACGTTGCGCCACTTCCTTAATGACCGCATTCCCTACTGCATGTCCGAGGCTGTCATTAATTCTCTTGAAGTGATCCAGATCGATAAACAATAATGCGACCTGATGCTGTTGCTGGCTGGCATAAGCAATGGCTTGTGTGACCCGGTCCGATAAAAGACTACGGCTGGCAAGTCCTGTAAGTGTGTCCTGGTTGTTTTGCCGTTCCAGTTGTTCTTCATACTGCTTGCGTTCGCTTATGTCGTTAATCACTCCAATAAAATGATGTACGTTTCCTTCATGATCAGGAACGGGGGCAATGCTAAGCTCATTCCAGAACAACATTCCGTTTTTTCGGTAATTTCTCAGGGTGGCTTGACCTTCCCGACCTTCCCGAAAGCAAGCCCATATCTCGCCAAGACCCACTTGCACAGTTTCGTGGCCCAAGAGAAATTCTGGATTTTTACCCAACACATCTTTAGTCATGTATCCAGTGATGCGTTCGAAAGCCCGATTGACATAACTGATGAGAAAATCATGATCCTGAATCGTCAGAATCATGATGCCATTTGCTGAGGCATCAACGGCACGACTGAGCAAGCGGTTTAAATTTTCGCTGATATGTAACTGATCCATGGTCAGGAGACGTTGGTGTTCCTGATCAATCTTTTCCAGAGCAAATGATACGTCATTAGCCATTTCTTCAATCAGTTGGGTCAATTCTGAATCAAAGAACGCACGTTCGTGGGCGTAAAGGCTGATGCACCCCATGATTTTTTCTTTTGAACGTCTCAACAGAAATACAGCGGCGGACTGATAACCGTACTTGCTCAGCTGGTTGTGAATAAGGTTCAGGTTGGGATCAGCAGCGAGGTCATTGGAAATATACGATTTTTTGTTTCCAAGGGCAATTTCTGCGGGTTCTCTCCAAGGCTGCTGGGTATTAAGTGGGGCAAGGAGCGAAAGCCAGTCTGCTTCGGGTCCGTGACACGCACGTGGCTGGATTTGTCCACTGCCTTCATCAAGTATTCCGACCCATGCCATTGCCAGGCCGCCACGCTCAACCGCGATGCGACACAAGGCTTGAAATAGGCCAGGGGCATCGTTGGTATGGACGATGGTTTGATTGGTTTCACTCAGAGCGGCATAAAGACGGTTTAGACGGATGATTCTCCGCTCGGCCGCTTGAAGCTCAATAATTTGTGATTCCAGTTGTGCTGTTCGTTGTTCAAGTTTACGGATAAGTGCATCGCTATAGCGTTTAATTGAATCGGTGGGCGTGAGCTTAGGTTGTCGCGTTGGTTCCTGAAGCAAGACACCGGATTTGAGTACAGCATGAACACGTTCAAGAAATACTTCGGGTTCTGCAGGTTTGACCAGGAATGCATCGGCACCCATATCCATGGCCAGTTGTTCATCCTTCGGACCCGTATAGGTTGCGGTGTACACAATAAAGGGGATCAGGGCCAGTTGCGGATCCGATTTCCATTCACGCAAAAGGGTGTAGCCGTCCATAACGGGCATAAGAAGATCGCTGATGATCATTGCCGGTGGCAACGTGCGGGCCTGTTCAAGAGCATCTTTGCCGTTACGTGCCTCGGAAACACGAAAACCATGCCCCTGCAACAGTACGTTCAGCAAATACAGGTTGTCTGGTTGATCATCGACAATCAGGATATTCTTCATAGGCCACCCGTCAGGAATTCAGTGACCTGATTTCCAAAAATAAGTGGATCAATGGGCTTTTCAATATAACCGTTGCAGCCAGCAGCCAGACATTGCTCCCGATCACCAGGCATTGCGTAGGAGGTTACTGCGATAATTGGAACCGATACCAGATCAAGGTGTTTTCGAAGTTCGCGTGCCACGGTGTATCCATCCATCCCTGGTAACTGAATGTCAAGGAGGATAAGGTCTGGTCTCTGTTCGAATGCAGACAGCAGGCCACTTGGACCATCCACGGCACAAATAACCTCCAAGCCACGAGACTTGAGTAAAAAACTTGCGAGGTAACGATTGTGCTCATTATCTTCGATCAACAAAATACGTTTCATCATGATCTCGGTGCTCAACCCGTTGATTTAATTGGTAGGATAAAGGTAAAAGTGCTACCCACCTGCCAGCAGCTGCTGACTTCAATATGACCACCCATGAGCCCGGAAAGGCGACGGCAAATTGCAAGACCAAGCCCGGTTCCCTCATGTTGCCGAGAAAGAGTTGCTTCGATTTGTCGAAATGGTTGAAAGAGCGCTGTCATGTCTTCGGGTCGAATACCAATGCCTGTATCGCTGATGGCAAAGCGGAGGGCTGGTATAAAGACATATCCTCGTTCTGATGCAAAACCTGAAGTTTTTTCAACTGTTAAAGTCACTGAACCCTTTTCGGTAAATTTGATGGCGTTACTGAGCAAATTTAAAAGAATCTGCTCAGTACGCCGCCGATCACCTTGAATCGTATCGAGGTGATCCATGATTTCAACGTGAAGTTCCAATCCTTTCTTTTCAGCAAGGGGACGAATTGACCCAATAACCTGAGTGACGGATTGTTGTAGGTCGAATGGTTCAGAAGCAATACTGAACTCACCAGCCTCGATTTTTGAAATATCGAGCACGTCATTAATAAGTGCGAGGAGATGACGTGCACTGCTTTGAACCATGCCCAACTGCTTTTTTTGTTCGTCTGTCAAAGGACCAGCGAGTTCCTGGATGATGACACCAGTAAAGCCGATAATAGAGTTAAGCGGTGTACGCAGTTCATGACTCATGGTCGCCAGAAAAGCCGATTTAAGGTGATCCGCATATTCAGCTCGTTGCTTGGCTTCCCGCAGTTGCGCTTCGATTTCTTTTTGGGGTGTAATGTCAACAATGACCCCAACCATTCCGGAAGGAGCACCTTTGTGATCCCTGAACCCGCTGATCGAATAGAGGGTGTGATGTTCTCGTCCGTCAGCGAAAGGGATGATCGCTTCACGACAATGTGTCGATGCCGTTTCGATGACTCGTGCGCCTTCAGATTGAAATACCTGTCGGTCCGCAACGGGTAAATAATCAAGTTCCAGAACTGTTTTACCGATTAAATCCTGCCTGTGAACTCCGAAGGTCTGTTCATAAGCCATGTTACAACCGAGAAAGCGCAGGTCTGCGCCTTTATAAAAAATAACATTAGGGATGTGATCAATAATGCCTTGCAAGAATGAACTCATATGCTGACTTTCTTCAGTTCGTTCGCGAACCCGAGTTTCAAGTTCACTGTTGAGTACTTGCAAGCGTTGTTCAGATTCCTGTAATTCCCTGATTTTATCCTGAAGGGTTGTGGATAAACGAGAAAGCTCATTCTCTCTTCGTGTACGTTCGATGGCGATTCCAGCGACATGAGTCGCAAAACCAAGCATCTGAAAATCCTCGGGACCGGGGCTGCGTACCTCGCGGTAATACATGGCAAAAGAGCCCAGGATATGTTGTTGTTTAAGAAAAATGGGTGAGGACCAGCATGCTCGGAATCCATAGGGAATGATTAAGGATTTGTAAGAAGCCCACAATGGATCCGTTTCAATGTCACTGACGATAACGATTGATTTACGAAACATGGCAGTGCCGCACGAGCCGACCGTTGGACCAATTTTGTAGCCATCGAGGGCCTGAATGTACTCGGCAGGCAGATTGGGTGAAGCTGATGGGTGAATGGTTTCGCCATCTTCATCAAGGAGCAGGACTGAACAGTACATGCCCTCGGAATGAGATTCAATCAATTGGGTGAGTGCGAGCAGGGTTTTTTCGAGTGGGAGACCAAGGGCAATCATTTCCAGAAGACGACTTTGTCCCTCGACAAGGGATTCCCGGTGCTGAGACGATAGTTTCATGTCGCTCAGATAGGTACTGGAAGAGATCATGACTGTGTCTCACGTTGCGTGATATCGTAATTTAGCAGTTCAAAGAAGAAACAACCAGCATGTATCTACCAAACGGTTCTCTGCCATCAGCACATTGGCTCTGCGGGTGTCCTGTCCGCTCAGTCGTGTGATGCCAGTCGATCCATCCAGGCAAAAAGCACCCCAGAAACGACAAAGGTGGCATGAATGCCAAGTCGCCACGCCAGATTGGGCACAGGATGCTCGTCGAGTGTCAGGAATATGCGCAGGAGTTCAATGGCCGAGAAGGCAACGATGGAACCGATGACCTTGAGTTTCAGATCAGCAAATCCAACCTGTCCCATCCATTCCAGTCTTTGTTCGCCAGCTTCGTCAATGCGTGACACCGAGCCTTCATAGCCGGCAAGAATGATGATGACCAGCAGGTTGCCAAGTAGCAGCGTATCAACCAAGGAAAGGATGCCAACCAGAAGCTCTTCACTGCCGACGTGCATGCTGAGTGGAATCAGTGTTACCAGATCTATATAGAAACGAACCAGCAGCATGAGCAGTGCCACGATCAGACCGACAAAAAAGGGAACGAGCAGCCAGCGGCTGGCAAAGAGCAGGGATTCAACACGGCGTTCAATGTTGTTGTTATTCATGGTGCCAGGAGCGATCCAGAGTCCGAGAGGAGTGCTCATTGTGCCAGCAGAGCGGCGGGAGTGGAACACTATTCCCGATGCTGGTTGGCTTGTTTGTTCAGAACCCACAAAATTAAATAAAAATTTACAAAACCCTAACAGTGTTTTATTAAATATATTTTAATATTTGACTGGTGCCTTGGCGCACAACCCTTTGTGAGGAGATAGGACATGAAGATCAAAATGATGATATTGGGTGCAATGGTATCCATGCTGATGGTTTTTGCACATGCAGATGATCAGGGATCAACGACAACAGACAGTGGCAGTGCGCCGACTACGACCGATGCCGGATCAGCGGGCGGTCAGTAGCAGTTGTGCGGAAGCCCTGGGATGTGGGTTCCCGGAGCTTTCGCTTTTCAATCTTGCGGAGTTGATTCTTCAACATCAAAACTGAGTTCGTGTACCATCGCCAGCAGAATGGCCAGTGGCAGTCCGAGCATCCAGGCAAAGTACCACATCGTTTAAGTCTCCTTGTGTGGTGGGTCGTGTAAGCGCTTTAATAGGCGTTTTTGTCGTTTTTGTGAATGAACTCAAGTGTCACTTTGCCAGCCATCACTTTATAGGCCCAACTGGTGTAGGCAACTATCATGGGCAGGAAAATTACCACGGCAATCAGCATAATTCCGAGTGTTCCTTTTGATGAGACTGAGTCCCATACCGTCAGGCTGGATTCGGGATGGGTGCTTGAGGGCATGATGAAAGGAAACAGGGCAACTCCGGCGGTTGAGATTACACCGCAGTTCACCAGTGCGGACATGATGAATGCCATACCATCTTTCTTCAAATGTAGACAGAACATCGAGCCTACAATCCCGAGGATGGTCAGGACAGGGAGTGTCGCCATCCAGGGGGCGATCTGGTAGCGTAATAGCCATCCTCCTGTCGTCATGATGACGGATTTGCCTAAGGGGTTGGGCAGGGCATTGGCATCGGGACCATTGACCAGTTCATAGCCGGGCAGGAAGCGCAACCAGAATCCGGCAGCGAGAAAACTGATGATAAGCACCACAGCGGCAATTCTTGAGGCCTTACGTGCTCGGTGCTGAATATCACCTTCAGTACGTAGGGCCAGATAATTGCCGCCGTGCATGGTCAGCATACTTAGACTGACGATGCCGCTGAGCAGAGCAAAGGGGTGCAGGAGTTGCCAGAATGATCCGGTATAGTAACTTCTCAGGTCGGCATCAAAATAAAAGGGAAGACCTAAAAATAGGTTGCCAAAGGCCACTCCGAACAGCAGGGCTGGTACTGCACCGCCGATGAACAGTCCCCAGTCCCAGGTTGAACGCCAGCGTTGATCCTGGACCTTGCTGCGGTAATCAAAGCCGACAGGACGAAAAAACAGAGCCCAGAGTACAGCGAGCAGTGCCCAGTACATGCCCGAGAAGGCTGTTGCATACACCAGCGGCCAGGCGGCAAAGATAGCCCCTCCGGCCGTAATGAACCAGACTTGGTTGCCATCCCAATGAGGGCCTATGGTATTGATGACAACCCTTCGTTCATCATCTTTGCGGCCAACCCAGGGTAACAGCGTACCTACACCCATGTCATGGCCGTCCATGATGGCAAATCCCATGAGCAGTACACCGACGAGTACCCACCAGATGACTTTTAGAGTGGCATATTCAAGCATGATGAACCTCCCCGGATTCCGGATAGCGTTGTGCATCGATGCTGCTTGGACCAAGTCGGGCGTAATGAACCATCAAATACATCTCGACGATCAGCAATGCCGTGTAAAAGCCGACAAAAGCCAGTAACGACATCCAAACTTCACCGGCGCTGAGGGTTGACATGGATAAATTGGTGGGGAGCACTCCATAGATTGTCCAGGGTTGTCGGCCCACTTCAGCCACAAACCAGCCCAGTTCAGCACTCAGGTAGGGAAGGGGTATGGCCAGAAGTGCTGCGCGCAGCAACCAGGGGGACTGGGTGATTCGACTGCGAACTCCGGCGTAAAGAGCCCAGCTGAACAGAGCCAGAAATCCAAATCCCAGAACCACCATCAGTCGAAAGCTGAAAAATAGTGGCAAGACCGGAGGAATGGTATCCTCGGCAGCAGCCTGGATTTGATCAGGCGTTGCCTTGGCAACATCATGGGTATATTTGCGTAACAGCAGTCCAAAGCCTAGATCCTTAACATGTTGTTGAAATATAATAGAATTTGTTGGGTCAGATGGGTTCTGGTGCAGTGCTTGAAGGGCAGTTACTGCTTGGATTCCACTCTGGATACGCTGACGATTGGCTGCCTCAATTGAATTCAATCCGGGTAGTGTCTGATCCATTGATCGGGTGCCAATCAGGCCCAGCATCCAGGGAATTTTGACTTCCATAGTGTTGCGGTGCGTTTTTTGGTCGGGAATGGCAAAAAGGACAAATGATGCCGGAGCAGGTTCAGTGTCCCACATGGCCTCAATAGCAGCCAGTTTGGTTTGTTGTGAGAATGTCAGGGTGTAGCCGGATTGGTCGCCTAGCACAATCACCGATGCGGCTGAGGCAAAGCCAAAGGCTGCAGCAATGCGAAAGGAGCGGATGGCAAAATCCTTATAACGGTTTTTCAGCAGGTACCATGAACTGATCCCAAGTACAAACACCGACGCGGTGACATACCCGGCTGACACGGTATGGACGAATTTGGCCTGGGCTGTCGGATTGAAAATAACCTCAGTGAAACTGCTCAGTTCCATGCGCATGGTGACCGGGTTGAAAACAGCTCCAACCGGATCCTGCATCCAGCCATTGGCAATAAGAATCCACAGGGCTGAAAGGTTGGAACCGATAGCCATCAGGGTTGTGATGCTCCAATGCCCGAGGCGCGACAACCGATCCCAGCCAAAAAAGAACAATCCAACAAAGGTCGACTCCAGAAAAAAGGCCATCAATCCTTCAATGGCCAGAGGTGCCCCGAAAATGTCACCAACATAATGGGAGTAGTATGCCCAGTTTGTCCCAAACTGAAACTCCATGGTTATGCCCGTGGTAACTCCCAAGGCAAAGTTGATGCCGAACAGTTTGCCCCAGAACTGGGTCATATCCTTGTAGACCCGTTTTCGGGTCAGAACGTACAGGGATTCCATGATCACCAGCAGGAAACTCAGTCCCAGAGTCAGCGGGACAAATAGAAAATGGTACATGGCCGTTATCGCGAACTGCAAACGGGAGACGAAAAGAAGATGTTCACTGAGCATGGAAAATCTCCGTGTCTGAATGGGGAATCAGATGCTGTTGAAGGTCAGGAGTCGTTACAGAACGGTGCCCATGTGCGAAAAATACTAACCATATCAGTGTTAACACGACAAATTTGATGCCGATAATACCTGCCAGATGCCAACCTAAACGCCGATGTGCCATCGTGGATGCCTCGCATACTCTTGCATTAGCCATTCTAGTGTTGGATCAATTTAATTAACTTGATTTAAGTCAATTTTTTATATACCCCCGGGGGTTTGTTTTGTGATGACACTGAGCTTTCCGGTCAGGCATGCCCAAACAGAAGGATACTCGTGTTCTTGCAATGGACAGCCAGTTGCTGAACGGGATCGTGTGGATTAGCTGAAAGCGGCTATACTCGATAGAAACATATCGGAGAGGTTTGCATCATGTCATCAGCACCGGTGAAGATTGATCATCCGTTATACCGACTGTTGCAGGAAGAAAATATCCAGGCTTTCAATGCAGCGCGCGCACACGGAGAGACGATTGACCTGAGTAATGCCCTTTTACGGGGACTGAATCTTCGCAATATGGATGCCCGTGGTCTGAATATGGGTGGTGCCTATATGAAGCAGGCTGATTTGCGGGGTATTGATTTCAGGGAATCTAATCTGGAAGGTGCCAGTATTTGTGAGGCCAATATTTCAGGCTGTTATTTTCCCGATGAATTGCATCCCCATGAGATATTCATGTCTGTGGAGTTGGGTACACGACTCCGCTATCGACGCAGCCATGAGTAAAGGGTCTGTGCTAAACTTGTAACCGGATTCCAGAGACGGGTTTTATGAAGGTGTCGGTTCGTATTGCGCGGCTTATTGAGCTGGCGCTTGCTGGTTTGTTTTTTCTGATGCAGGGCTGCTCCTACAATCCTGCCGAACATTATGTTCCTGACGCACCTCGGGCCCGTATGGTGGTGACCCAGCATCTGGATGACCGGGGTGAGCCGATGTCCAGCAGTGCGGATGTCAGCATCCGGCAGCATGCACTCTACGCAGCTTTGTGGTTCTATGATGTCATGCCTGGGGAGCATGTCGTATCCTGTCGGCTGTTTGCAGCCCAGGGACAGATTCGTGACGAACAGAAATTTACCTTGGTGGCTCATACCGGTGAAACGTTGCATCATTTTTGTGCTTTTACGCTCAACCCTTATGATTCTGCAGGTTACTGGTCGGTCGATGTCTTGATGGATGATGTGACGGTTGTACATCGTCGCCTGAGTGTTTCAGACTAAATCAGTCGTTTGCAAAAATCTACAGAACTGGAGGGGTGTTCACCCTATAATCGGCACAATAAAACCAAGATGGGGCGGCATCGTGTTGACACAATGGACGGTCGGGGCACTCGTGATTTGCAGCGTTGGTCTTGTAGCCTGCAGTGACATGGATTACGCCCGCATGAAATCTCAGCTGAATCAGCAGTTGTCCACCTCGCTGATCAACAAGACAACACTGGGTGACTATGTGGCGCCGGTTCAAGGCAGCTTGTTCGAGGCTGTACAGCCTGTGGATGCCCGCGATGCCCTGATCTATATTTATCGCCCGATCAATGACTGGAACAGGAATGAGTTGCAGGCCCCGAGTTTCTTTGTGAATGGTCAGCGGGTTTATGGTCTTAAGGGCGGGGGCTATTTCTGGCTTGAATTGCCGGCCGGAGACTATTATTTCATGGCCCGCAGAGCGATGGGAATTCTGAACTTCAAGTCCATTTTTGATGTTCGTTTCCGTCTGGTTGGTGCCAAGGCCTACTATTTTGAATATGACGAGAAGTTGCCTTGGGCGGACGAACATGGTACGACCGATAATGGCCTGCTCTCGGCTGGCCCCTTGCATCAGCGTACTTATGACCAGGCCTTGCCCGATCTCAAGAAAACAATTCTCGAGGACGCGGCTGTTTATGTGGACCATGATCGTGAGCCTTTGTGGGAGCCCTTTGAACTGTATCCCCAGGCGCACAATGTCCAGTTTGGCCAGTTGCAGATTACCAATATCTCTCATGGAGCACATGATCGGTTTTTGCCAGGCACCCAATCCGATACCAGTGCGATGCAAAACAAGGTTGATCAGAAGACCAGTTGGATGCCGGACTGGCTTAAGCACTTTTTCCGTTAGCCAGCTTTCAGGCTTTTCCGGAGACAAGGGTTCATGAAGTGGTCCCTGCCGCAGATCCATCCGGATCGTTGTACGGGATGTGGGCGTTGTGTCGCAGTTTGCCCGGAGCATGTTCTTAGCCTGCATTCCCGCCATCCCTTCGGGATTGGAGACAAAAAGGCAGTGCTTGACGCACCCGATGTCTGTACGCGTTGCACGCTTTGTGTTCCGGCCTGTCCCTTTGTTGCCGTATCCATGCAAAAAATCCGACTGAATGGATGATCGCCATAGAACCGTCACATCGGTTCGATAGGATGGGCTCAAGCAAACAAGACTGGGTCGTATCGATGGAACTGACGATCAAGCTGGAGCCAGAACTGTCGGTGTTAGAATATCGGCATATCCTCATTGCCTCCGGACTTGCTTCCCGACGACCTGTTGACCATTCTGATCGATTGGCGGTCTTGCTGGGTCGCGCTGATGTTCTGGTGACTGCACGTGCTCAAGGGCAACTTCTTGGAATTGGGCGCGCTATACTTTGGGGTGGACGGCTTTGCTATCTGGCTGATCTGGCCGTAGATCCAGACTATCAGCGCAGGGGCATCGGCCGCAGGATCATTGAGTCCGTGCATGCGCATGTGAGCTACCGGTTGCTTTTTTTGATCGCCGTTCCTGATGCGGTTGGCTATTACCGGCATCTGGGCCTACAGTCCTTGGGTGCATTTCCCCGTCTTTGCTGGAAACAGCACCCTGGATGGACACGAATCGTTCCAGAACGCGTACGTCGGCCGCAGTACACGGTTGGACGCACGCTTTAGCATTCCGCCGCTGGCTGTGAATCAGTTGGCTACGGGTTTGTTCACCACATCGGAAGTCTGACCAAACAGGACCTTGCGGGCATCTTCGGTCATGGTGGATTCCTGATTGATGCTGCGCGCTACGTCATAGGCCTTCTGTACCGCAGGTCTTTCCTTGATCTGCTTAAGCCAGCGTCCCAGGTGTGAAAAATCCGCAATGTTCTGCTGCTGACGTTCATGCAGAAGTACCCACGGGTAGCAGGCCATGTCGGCGATTGAATAGTCGCCTGCGATAAATTCGCGATCGGCCAGACGGCGGTTCAGAACACCATACAGACGGTTGGTTTCCTGCACATAGCGTTGGATGGCGTAGGGGATCTTTTCTGTGGCGTACTGACTGAAATGGTGGTTTTGTCCAGCCATAGGTCCAAGT
This sequence comes from Pseudomonadota bacterium, assembly GCA_021804485.1. Lineage (GTDB taxonomy): Bacteria > Pseudomonadota > Gammaproteobacteria > Pseudomonadales > Moraxellaceae > JAJXWR01. The sequence goes on from JAJZHM010000034.1 coordinate 13,479, forward strand.
CCGGCCATTTGCCAGAACAGCCACTGCATGGTCTCGCTACGGCCGCGTACATCGTGTGCAAGAAACTGGCCGGTCTTCTCGGCAAGATACTGAAGTATGGCACCGGACTCAAACAGGCTAATGGCTGCCCCACCATCAACTGGTTCGGTATCGACGATGGCAGGAATGCGGTTATTCGGGGCGATTTCCAGGAAATCAGGCTTAAACTGCTCACCTTTGCCGATATGCACAGGTATCAGGCGATAAGGCGTGTGGCTCTCTTCCAGAAAGATGGTGATCTTGTGCCCATTCGGGGTGGTCCAGTAGTAAAGATCGATCATGGCTTCTTACCTGTGTGGGTAGCTCATGGGGGTATGATGTATTCTAGTCAAAGGTATCGGGTTGGGTTTGGTGTTCCCAAAAACGTTTTTGGTTTTCAGCAGCAGCCGTAGCAGACTGTAAAGGGTCGGTTCCGTGTTCACGCATATGTTTGATGCGCTCAATGCTTAGATTGAGTGCCCGCTCAGCAATGTCGGCTCCGACAAAGTGACAGTTCTGTCGCATGCATGCGATGGCTGAACTACCGGACCCCATAAAAGGGTCGCACACGGTGAATACGGTCTCATTTTCAGCACGGCTGGCTGCAATCATGGCTTCAAACAGTTCTACCGGCTTTTGGGTTGGGTATTTGGCGCGGTGGATGCGTCGAAATCGCCAGATGTCAGCGATATCCCTTCGAGCCAGTGGTTTGCGCCCCTTGCTTGCAAACATGATGAATTCCGTCTGACGCCGAAAATAATGCCCCATGCCTATATGCGTCTTGTCCCAGGTGATCAGGTTTTTGACTTCAAAATATTCACGTAGCAAAGGTCCAAGGCTGAGCAGTGAAAAAGCATCAAACATGATGAACAAATGACTGTTGCTACGCAGGACTCTCTGACATGCAGCAAGCAGGCGGCGATAGTTACTCTGGGTGTCTTCAAACTCCTCAAACCAGCGCTCGGTGCCTCGGGCACCGTATTCCCCGACGATTCGCCCACTGCCCAGCATCAGATGCCGGTTCATACCAGAGTAGGCCGGATCCGTGATGATCAGATCAACACTTTCTGCATCCAGTTGTTCAAGCCATTCGGCGGCATCGCTCAAATATAGACTTATATCGGCGTTCTGGTAGTGCGGTTCGAGGGACATGATTGAGGCGATCTCGCTGAATGCCGTACTCTAACGTTCTGATATCCGTATGTCCAGCAGCCAGTCTTCACCAGTAGCAACAGGACGATAAGCCGCTGTTCATCTCTAAGCAATGAGGCTGTGCAGTTCGGCATTCATTACGGATGCTCACCTGTCGTGCTGGGTATTCGTGGTCGATGAGCTATTTTCTGTGATCGATACCTTGGAATCTTAATTCAAAGGCTAATGTTTCTCACCCACCTGAAGGCGAGAAGCCTTCTTTTTATGCACCTTGGAATCTCAATTCAAAGGCTAATGTTTCTCACTTTTCGGACCACACGGTATTGGACGTGTGGATCCCTTGGAATCTCAATTCAAAGGCTAATGTTTCTCACGCCTACCATATAAAAAATAAGCAACATCATGAGGATAGCAGGGTAGTTCCTAATCTGCAATCTTGTCAAAAAGTTGACGTTTTTTTGCTGGTTTCATGCACATATATTTCTTAGGTCAGAGCGAAAAACCGGAACATTTTACAACAAATCGATCTCAAGTTCGAGGGTGTGTCCTGCTCAATCAACACGATACGGAAAAGATTTCATCCCAACTGCCCATATAGTTGGGTGAGCAGCGATCACGCCGCATGGCGATCAGGCCACTGTTCAGGGTACTAGCGGGTATCAGGGTTCTCTGCCCAAAGCGCTGATTGATCTGATCCAGAGCCTGCATCAGGTTCTGGCGCTGGCAGGATGCTCCAGCGTCCAGCCAGTCAGTTTGTTGTTCACGAACCGGTCGCAAATCAGGCAGGATAATTCCTGCTTTTTTGTATCGGTAGCTAGGGCGATACATCTGCTTAAGACCCTGAACTGCTGCCTGAACCATCAACAGGGTATCCTGGGTGGGTGTTGTTAGTGGTATCAGACAATGGCCATGGTATTGCGGGTCCTGCTTGCGAAAAGGATGTGTCTGTGCAAAAACAACAACTGCTGATGTGACTAGGCCTCGTTGTCGCAACTTTTCGGCAGCCCGGCAGGTATGCTGTAACAGGGCTGCCTTAAGCTCGTGAATCTGGGTTGCCAGACCAGAAAAAGAGCGCGATACGACCATCTGTTGCTGCGGAACCGGTTGGGTTTGCAGGCTAAGACATGACTGTCCCTGCAGTTCCAGAACCGTCCTGGCTAGAACAACTCCCATTAAATGGCGAATGTTGTGTGGATCTGTCCTGTACAGGTCAAGTACGGTATGAATACCCATATTATGCAGACGATTGGCCAGGCGTTTGCCAACGCCCCATACTTCCTGCACATCCATGCTCTGGAACATGTCCTCCTGCTGTTTCAGCGTGTGTGTTTCAAGGTTGAAGACTCCTTGGAATTCGGGGTGAATTTTGGCAATATGGTTAGCCAGTTTGGCGCGTGTTTTGGTAGAGGCGATACCGACACAGGAGGGAATATGCGTCCAGTCCAGTATGTCCTGCCTCAATTTGTGTGCCAGAGCAGAGGGGTCGGCAATGCCACTCAGATCAGCAAAAGACTCATCGATGGAATAGATTTCCTGCTGAGGAACACGGTCGCGGATTATTTCGGCAATACGCTGGCTTAATCGCCCATAAAGAGCGTAGTTGCTGGAACGGGCGATCAGTCCGTGGCTGTGTTGCAGCGGTGCAACCTGAAACCAGGGTGTTCCCATGGCAATTCCCAGTGCCTTGGCTTCTTGGCTGCGCGCCACGCAGGCTCCATCATTATTGCTGAGTACGACCACCGGGCGCCCCCAAAGGCCTGGATCGAATACCCGCTCACAGCTGACGTAAAAATTGTTCAGATCAATCAGGCCGATCAACGTTGGGGTCATGATGGATAAGATACCGGATGTAGTGTCCATGTCACCACCCCCCAGACCCTGAACTCCTGCTCGGCGCGAACAGTCATGACTGGATAGTCGGGGTTGGCCGGACACAGTTCAACACTGTTTTTGTTGAGGCGCAGTCGTTTAACCAGCATGGCACCATCGACAACGCAGATGGCAATATGGCCTGATCGGGCCTGTATGCTGCAGTCCACAACGGCAATATCACCATCACGAACCCAAGCGTCGTGCATGCTGTTGCCGCGAATCCGACAGAAATAGGTGGCGTGCGGGTGAGTAATCAGCAATTCTCGGACATCCAGCTCTCGCTCCATATAGTCATCGGCGGGGGAGGCAAAGCCAGCTGAAACCAGAGATCCATACAAGGGGATGGGTTCGTGAATAAGACCAGAATCCTTGTTCAATGCCTGATCGGTGACTAAAGCGTGGATGCCGAGACAACCTTCACGGATACACGCAGGAATGGAATCAATGGAGTACGGATTCATCAGTTTGCTCGTCGTAAGATCTCGCCCCTCAGGGCGGGGAGGTAGAGCATTGACGGCATAGCCGTCAATGCCTGTGCTGTAATCTGTTCACGTCCTATGTCAATAGCACGGTTAAAAGAATGGCCATATCCGTTTTAAGTTAAAACCAACTTCCCGCTTTGCTCCCCATGGCTAGAGCAAGGGGATTCTCGCGGAGATGGGTTGAACCCAATCGCCGCTTTTGAACCCGCATACTGATTTTTTTCGCATCCGTCGGTCTTTTACGTCGGATACAACGTAGCCCAATACTCCGGGTAGGGTCTGGCCAACCGAGCTTTTTCAAGCTCCGGATTTTCCTAAGACCCTATATGGGTTCAGGGACAGGCCTGGGTAGTTGACACCTACTGGACATGGACTAAGTTTTGTTTATATAGACAGTATAAAATATATAGCATCAAGTAGCAAGATTTTATCAGTATGTGCGAAAACTCTGCCGTTTCTATGGGACCTATGGGGGCCCACGCAAGCGGCAGCTCTCGGCTGAGGAGGGGGGAAGATGTCAACTGATCTTGCGTTGGGTTACCCATGATCTGCAAGGCCAGATTTATCTTCGAAGCACATTAGGTTGAGGTTCTTCTGCGGAGATGGTATTGCCGCGTCAAATCACAAATACTTGACATAAGTACCTGGATTTGTAAGGCTGGTATCATACAGCGAAAGTGGAGTTGGATGATGCAGTGGTCAGCCATGGCGTGGGAGTGTTCACTGTTATCGGATGTGCCTGAGGCCGGATTGCGCTGGCAACCTGAAGCGGTTCCTGCCCCAGAGTGGGTGGCATTCCATGCGGCGCTGGCCGATGAACTCGGGGTAGAACAGATTCCTGAGGCCTTGTCCATCTGTGCCGGGAATCAACTTCCCTCCCTGGATACGGCTATGGTGCATCTGTATGCGGGCCATCAGTTTGGCCACTTCAATCCATCCTTGGGCGATGGCAGGGCGTTGTTGCTTGGGGAATGGGTGGACGGTCAGGGTCGGCGTTGGGATTTTCAGCTGAAAGGTTCGGGAAGGACGCCCTGTTCACGTCAGGGTGATGGTCGCGCCACGCTTCGTTCCATGCTGCGTGAGTATTTGATAAGCCATGCCATGCATGCATTGGGTATCCCTACGACGCGCGCACTGGCTGTGGTTGGGACAGGGATGCAGGTTCAGCGTGATCGCACTGAACCTGGGGCCGTACTGCTGCGCCTCAGTCGTGGCCTGCTACGGATTGGCAGTCTGGAATATCAGGCCGCACGTTCGCGTCCTGCCGTGGTTCAGAAGCTGATGCGTTATGTTGCCGCTCGGCGTGGCTGGATTGAGGGTGCGGATGACCTTTCGGCACTGTTCATGAGGCTTATGCACGAGCAGGCAACGCGGGTGGCGCAGTGGATGGCCGTGGGATTTATCCACGGTGTCCTCAATACCGACAACATCAGTCTGATGGGTGAAACGATGGACTATGGTCCATGTGCTTTTCTCGAGCACTATGACCCTTCTAGTGTGTTTAGTTCGATTGATCGTGCCGGTCGCTATGCTTATGATCAGCAGCCAGCGGTCATGGCCTGGAATATGGGTTGTTTGGCCAGGGCCCTTGCGGTTGCGGCAGGAACAACAATGGAGCCCTGGCAAGAAATGATGTCTGCATGGATGCCCATCTATCAGGATGCCAGACTTGGTTGTATGCGATCAAAACTGGGATTGAGCAAATCACTGGATGGTGATGAGCGGTTGATTGAAGACTATCTGCTGCTGATGCAGCAGTATAAGGTAGACTGGACCTTGGGCTGGCGTCAGCTTGCTGAAAGTCTCAGCGAGAACAGCATGGCGCATGCCCGGCTTTTCGGTGGCAAAGTGGTTGAACTGGAACAGTGGCTTGAGCGCTGGCGACAGCGCTGTCTGGCAGAGCAGGTGTCGGAACAGACCATCTTGCAGACCATGCAGCAGCATAATCCGGCGCGGATCCCCCGTAATCACCATGTTGAGCAGGTGTTGACGCTGGCTGAGAAGGGGGAAGACGGACCATTTTTCAGGTTGTTTCATGCGTTGACAAATCCTTATACAGAAGATGCAGTGGCAGCTGAGTGGCAGCAACCGGCGGATCGTTCCTTTACCGAAGAATATCGGACCTTTTGTGGGACATGAAGTGCAGTTGTTATTTCTGTATCATTAATATACGATTGTATATTAATGATACAGCCAAAGGTGGCAGGGATGTCAATGATCAGTCGAGTGCGATGCCTGCTTTACCTGCTTCTTTCCAGTGTGTTGCTGGCCTTTTTTCACCTTCTGTTGCTACTGGCCAATTTTTTTGCCAATGATGACCTGCATTATCGAGGCATTGATGCACTCAACCGTAGTCTTCTGGCCTTGCCTTCGCTGCTGGGTTTGTCAGTACAGTTGCCCACTCTGCAGAAATTGCCTGACGGACGACCGGTACTGGTTCTGGCAAACCATCAACATGCGCTGGATGTATCGGGACTGGGCTGGATTTTCCGTCATGCGCGTTTGCGTTACGTGGCCAAGATTGAACTGGGACATGGTATACCGAGTGTGTCCAGACATCTGCGTAAGGGCGGCTCGGCCCTGATTGATCGCGATAATCCAAGGCAGGCGATGAAGTCGCTGACCCAACTGGGGCAGCAATTGGGTCGGGAAGGTGGTGTTGTGGCCATTTTTCCAGAAGGAACCCGGTCCCGTACTGGTCAAATGGCAGCCTTTCATGATGGTGGTGTCGGGGTACTGCTGCGTCAGGTTCCGGATGCACTGATTGTACCGGTTGCGATCCACGGCACATGGCAGTTGGGAAAACCCAGCGCTCAGAAACCTCAAGCCATCCGCTTTGATGTGCTGCCTGGCTTTTCCGCTTCGGGTATGAAAGCTGCCGAAGTTGTACAGCGCGCTGAACAACTTATTGCTGCTCAACTTTTGGCAGATCGTACAAGTTCTCCGAGTTGAGTCAGCGCCCGCTCAGCGGGGCTGTCAGGAATCTGGTCTGGATGAAATCCGCGTCGAAAGTAGGCAAGATAGGCCGGAATGGTTTTGCGAAAGACCCCGACACGTCCCCAGAGCAGATCCATACTCCGTCCCCAAGCGCCTAGATTGAACAACTGACCACTCTCATGCAACAGGGTTAATGTACGCAGCGTGTTCAGCAGGATAAAAAAGAAGCTGACTTCCAGCATGATTCTGCGTCTCAGGTCTTCATCACCGACTTGGGTTCGGTACACATCAAAAGCAACGGACTTGTGTTCCTGCTCTTCAATCGCATGCCAGATCCAGAGTCGTGCCATGGTTGGATGCATCGTTTCAAGGGTTTGTGGGTGATCGAGAAAGGCTTTGGCCATAATGGCGGTAAAGTGTTCCAGGGCTGCCGTGCGCGCCAGATTTTCCTCCGCCGTACTCTGATTCTGAATCTGACGGATGCGAGCGGCAATTTTGGTCTCTATGGCTTCAATCGGAAAGCCACAGGATGCAAAAAAGTTGTTTGCCTTGCGATGCTCACGGGTGTGATTGGCTTCCTGACCAACAAATGCCTTGATGGCTTGGCGCAGGGCTGGGTCTCTGACTTGCTCTTCAAAAGCGCGGACGCTGTCAATAAAGTACCGTTCCCCCGCAGGGAAGGATACCGAAAGCCCGATCAGCATGCAGGTCAGCACCGGGTTTTGCTGAAACCAGAAACGGGGGATATCCTTGCCATAAATGGTTTGCAGCTGACGTACCTGTATGGACTCAGTTGAAGTGCGGTCATGAACAGAATAGGTGTTATGGGGTGCAAAGGCAGTATTCATGAATCAGGTTCTCCAAGAATATGTACAGCATTCTGCGCCAGGTACATTCAGTCGGTGAGTGGCGGAACGGCCATTGTGCTTGTCATTTTCGGCCAAATGTGCTTGGCTTGGTAATAAGTTAAATCTGGAAGCATGATGACCTCGCAGAAGCTGTTGTGGTGGGAACAGTTTGTTCCGGTTGTGATTCCGCTGACGTATCTGCAGATCGCTAGGGAGCGTCAGCTGGATCTGGCAGAAGTGTTACGTGTGGCTGGGTTGCCCGCTGACTTTGTGCAGAGACCTCATGAACTGGCGCTTTACCAGGTTCATGCTCTGGTTGAAGCCATGCTTCGACTGGGTGGCGACTATGGTCTTGGCCTCGATATGGGGTGGCGTTTGCCACCTACGGCGTTTGGCAGTTTTGGGCAGGCGCTGCTCTGCAGTTATTGTCTGCGCGATGCCCTGCGTCTCTGTCAGCGGTACTGGCATTTGGTCGCCCAAGGTACGGTTCTGGATATTCGTGAAATCGAGGGCTACTATCATGCCCAAGTGGCACCGGTAGCACCGTTACCTGCCATGCAGCACCAGATTTTGATGGAAACAACACTGAGTAGTGTCTACCGGGGATTCCAGGTTCTGGCGCCTGAGGTTGTTGGTCGACTGGAGATCAGTTTTGATTACCCGGAACCTGCCCATGGAGCACGAATTCTGCAGTTCATTCCCTCGGCACGTTTTTCGCAGAAACAGGGACAATTAAGGTTTCCCGCAGAAATTCTGGATGTCCTTTTGCCCATGCACCATCCTGCGGCTCTGGCTATGGCTCTGCAGCAGTGCGAGCGTGAACATGCCCTCAGCCACCATCAGTTGCCTCGTGTTCTGGCTGCTGTACGCAGCTATCTGCTTTTTCACGGCGCTGGTTATCCGGATATGGAACAGGTCAGCGCTGCATTGCATATGAGTTGCCGCAGTTTGCGCCGGCACTTGCGGGCTGAGGGCAGTAGTTTCAAGCAACTTCTGGATGAAGCGCGACAACGGGATGCCATGCATCTGCTGGCAGACCGGCGGCTGACTCTCAGTCAGATCGCCGGTCTATTGGGGTATCAGGACCCTGCCAATTTTACCCGGGCATTTCGGCAGTGGACCGGAATGACTCCACAACGTTATCGACTCGGGCAGCTTGATTGAAGACCAGGATGCCATCATCGAGTTCATGTTTTTTGAATTGCCACCAGTCTTTGATGTAGTTCTGATAGAGACGCCAGGGTGCCCGATCCCCCTGGCGAGGAATCCGGTTGACAGCCCTTTGAATGTATCCCGAAGACATCTGGATGAAGGGCAGGGGTTCAATGGTCTTGTCTTGGTTGCGTGGCGTACATTGTTGGTACTGTCTGCTGTGCATAAAACGGAGCAGGCGGGCAATATAATCGCCAATCAGGTCGGCCTTCAGGGTCCATGAGGAATTGGTGTAGCCGAATACCATAGCAAAGTTGGGTACATCCTCCACCATGGCGCCTTTGTAATACATCTTTTCACTGGGGTCGACCGGTTTGCCATCGACACTAAGCTCGATTCCCCCCAGAATCTGGATATCAAGACCCGTTGCCGTGACAATGATGTCGGCTTCCAGTCGTTCACCTGAGGCCAGTTCAATACCATGTTCGTAAAATCGTTGAATAGAACCAGTTACGACGCGTGCTTTCCCGGTTCGTAATGCTGAAAAAAAGTCACCGTTCGGAACGGCACAGAGTCGCTGATCCCAAGGGTTGTAGGAAGGTGAGAAGTGTTTGATGTCGTCTGGATGAGGCAAAAGTCCCTTGATGCGTTGCAGTAAGAGATGACGCATGGTTTCAGGGGCATGTTGACAAAGCTGGTAGATGCCCATGCTG
>JAJZHM010000035.1 GCA_021804485.1 Pseudomonadota bacterium
AGCTCTGAAGATCCGGATGAATACAGTATGGATGCCTTGCTTGGCAGCATCCGCAAACTCGGTCGGGACATCCCGGTCATCATCATCAGCGACCAGCTCGATTTTGACACCCATACCCGTGCCCTTGAGGCCGGAGCTGCTGATGCACTGCCCTCTTCCGAGCCACACCTCATTGCCCTCGTCGTCCGCCGCGAACTGATCAACCTGAAAGCTCGACGTGCCCAACGCACCCTCGAGTCTTCTCTTACTGAAGTTGAGGCCCGTAATACCTTTCTGCTTGAGCACTCCAGCGAGGCTATTGCATATCTGCATGATGGCATGCATATCTATGTCAACCGCGCCTATATTGAGCTGTTCGGCTACAGCAGCCGTGAAGATCTCGACGGCATGCCGATCATTGATCTGGTTGACCCTCATGACCTGGCCAGTTTCAAGAACTACCTGCGTTCCCATGGCCGCCGGCCTGATGGCTCCTCCTTCGAAAACGATGGCGAGGAACTGCATTTTCAGGGCCTGCGCATGAACCAGAGCACCTTCAAGGCCGTCATGACCCTGTCGCCCTCCAGCTACGAAGGCGAGCCCTGTACCCAGATTATCATTCGCGTCGACACCGGCGTGGTCCATGAAACACCCACTCTGGATGGCACCACCGGCTTTAGTAATCGCAAACTGCTTGAGGAACACCTCCTTGATGCCGTTACCCGCGCCCATGCCCGAGAAAACAACTTCGCGCTGGTCTACATCAGCATCGACCGCTTTAATCAGTTCAACATCAACTATCCGCTCTATGGCGATGTCATCGCCGGAGATATCGCCCATACCCTAGCGGAAGTCATCGACCGCAAGTACCTGTACCGCTTCGCCGACTCAACCTTCATCGCCTTGCTCCCCGGACAGGATAATGCCTCAGTCAGCCCAATGCTGCACAGGGCCCTCACCCAAGTCGCCGAGCACCTCATCATCCTCGAAGACGGACGCAACCTGCAGACCACCCTGTCCATAGGCTGTGTCTGCTTTGCTGAAACCGCTCGCCGACCGGAAGAACTCCTTGCCCTCGCTGCTGCCGAAAACAGCAAGGTCAGCGAAAAAAACGGCAACGCCCTGTCGCTCTATGACCCCGCCCAGGATGCCTCCAGTTCTTCGACCGCCATGATGGAGCTGCTCAGCAGCGCCTTGGCCCAGAACCGCTTCAAACTTCTCTTTCAGTCCCTGGTCGACGTCATCAGCGAAGGCGAGTCGTTCTACGAAGTTTATCTGCGTCTCCCAATCAATGAAGGTCAGATCCTTGAGCCCGAACAGTTCCTGCCCGCCGCCCTGCAGGACCGCAAGGAACGCCTCGCCCTGAAGATCGACCGATGGGTGCTGCTCAACGCCTGTAAACGCCTCAAGGAACATCTTAAGCTTGAGCCTAAAACCCGGATTCTTATTAACCTGAGTGGTGAATCCCTGCTCGATACCTCCCTGCCCGAGTGGATCGGCAAACTTGCCCGCGCCACCTCGCAGCAGCCCGGAACCCTTGTCCTGCAATTCCAGGAACAGGACGTCCTCAATTACCTCAACCAAGCCAGCCAGTTGGCCATCAACCTGCAACAGGTCGGCTGCGACATGTGTATCTCCCGCTTCGGTCTCTCCATCGACAAGTTCAGTACCCTGAAAAAAGTCCAGGCACGCTACGTCAAACTCGATGGCTCTTTTACTCAGGATCTGGCATCCGATGAACATCTCGGCACCATCAAAAACATGGTCGCCGAACTCAACACAATGAACAAACTGGTCATCATCCCCTACGTCGAGTCCACCGCCACCCTCTCCAAACTCTGGACCGTCGGTGTGCGCTACCTGCAAGGCTACTTCCTGCATCGCCCTGGAGAACAACTCGGAACCCAGGAAAGTGTCTGAATCGGACACGCTTGAAACAGAATTGCACCACGCACGTTCATTCTGCTCAGAAGAAGAATACCCGGATTACCTGAACCGGCATCTGATTACCTATCTGGGCAACAAACGTGCTCTTCTACCACAAATCCATCAGGGCATTCAGGCAGCCTTGCAGATTATGGGCAAGACACGTATCGACTTTGTTGATCTTTTTTCAGGATCGGGTGTCGTGGCACGTCTGGCACGACGCTACAGCCAGAACCTGTTCTGTAACGATCTGGAGCCCTACAGCGATGTTCTGAACCGGTGTTACCAAACGAATGCCGATCAGGTGCCCTATACCGAATTGCATCAGGAACTGCAGCGACTAAAGGAAGCAACTGCTGACCAATGCCTGCAGGCAGGGTGGATCAGCGAATTGTATGCCCCCGCAAATGATCACAACATCCAGCCTGACGAACGGGTATTCTACACCCGCCGGAATGCCATGTTTTTGGACACCTTCCGGCAGGCCCTCGAAGACTCTCCTAAACCGCTGCAACCCTTTCTGCTCGCCCCCGTTCTGGTACAGGCTTCGATGCATACCAATACCTCCGGCGTATTCAAAGGCTTTTATAAAAACGCTGAAGGTATCGGACAATTTGGTGGTACGGGACGCCACGCTTTAACACGCATTCTTCAACCCATTGAAGTCAGGGCACCCCTATTCAGCCGATTTCACTGCCAGACCCACCTCAGTCAGGAAGATGCCACACAGCGCCTTAAATCCCTGCCGAAGGTTGATCTGGCATACTTTGATCCACCGTACAACCAGCATCCCTACGGCTCAAACTACTTCATGCTGAACCTGCTTTACAGCTACCAGCGCCCTGAATCGGTCAGCCGTGTCTCAGGTATCCCTGCCGACTGGAGAAGATCGGTTTACAACCAGTCTCGCCACGCTGAAACCGCTCTGTTGGATGCCATTGCTATGGTTCGGTCTCGTTGCGTCCTGATCTCCTACAACTCGGAAGGTTTTATTCGCCACGAACAGTTCATGAATCAGCTGCAAAAGATCGGCCGGGTACAGGTTATGGAACGGGCTTATAATACTTTTCGCGGATCACGGAACCTGGCCGCTCGAAACCTGCATGTTACCGAGTTCCTGTATCTGGTTGACAAAAGGCCATGATTCATGAGTCATTTTGGTCATTAATCAGAATCCCCAAGTGTAAAAAAGATCCACGGCATTCTGAAATGCGGAACTGGCTTCCAGATACATGCGCTGATTGAGACGATAGCGCAGGGTAAGACTGTTGACCGGAGTAAACACCCCTACCCCGTAACTGATATAAAGTTCAGGGGCAATATAACCACCCAAGGCCATTTGGGTCTCGGTACCGACGCCTTGGGTCGAAAGCGAAAGATCCCTGACACCAATGGCTTGACCCAAGGTATCAGCAACCTTTTGTCCTCCCAGAGCGCCCGCCTGCAGGGCAGCCAGTTTGCCACCACTGACCGGTGCCCCCATCCCAGGGATGCTACCTGCTGGCAACAGGCTGTTATTGATCCCGAACAATGCTTGCTGTCGCTCCGGTGCATGCCCAAAGATCAGGTAACTCGATATCTCGTCCTGGGAAAGCTGATTATCCGAGATCAGTGTTGAACTCAACCGATCAGCCCACCCCTCGACCTTGACGCCCACCACCACATTCGGGTCAAAATTCTTGATGGCCTCGACATCAATCTGTGGGGTTTTGACCGGTCCTAAAAAGATGATCCTGCCTTTGCGAATACGCAGGTTCTGCCCATAGGCCTGAAAACTTGCCTCCGGGTCAAGATCGATCTCACCATGCACAGACCAGGACTGACCCGTGGACTGATGCGCTGTCACGGATCCACTCAGATGTCCATCGACATTAAACCCACGAAAGCGCACATTACGGCCAAGCTCAAGACGGATATCCTGGTCAACAGACCATTTATGGTTGATGGCACGATTGGGGTCATGTTGACCAACGTCTACGGTATCATCAGATGGCTTCAGACTCGAAGCACCACGATCCTGCATCAGGATATCGGCTGACTGCAGTTGCACTCGTCCATCAACATGGGCAGAATAAGGCATGAGTGTCGCACGCAGATGAGCATCAATCGATGATGACAGCAACGGTAAACGGTCCAGCGACAGTCCAGACATATCCAGATTAACCACACTTTTCCATTGCCCCTGCGCCCAGTCAGTCTGATCCGTGAGCGTCCCTTGGCCATGTTTTGTTTTAAAATTTGCCTGAGCAGTCCAAACTGAAGGAGTCAACTGCCCCTGTAACTCAATATCCCGGATATGGATTTCATGATCACGGCTTTGAACTTCACCCTGTCTCACAGCAACCGTACCCTGTACCACAGGCTGCTGCATCAGGCCATCGATGATCGCATGGGCGAAAAGGTTGCCCTTAAGTTCACTTAATTGCGGAAAAAATGCCTGAAAGGTCTGCATATCCATCTGCTGGATATCAACCGTGCCATGCGCCATGCGCGACTGTAGATTGATCGTGCCTTGGGCCTGAACCTTTCCCTTGCCGGCAGCATCCAGATCAGTTTGGGCAACAAACTGGCCCTGACCCAGTTCCGCATGCAGATGAATATCTTCAAAGGGAACACGCAAAGGATCGGACTGATCCTGACCCAGCAGTAGACTGCCATGCCCGGACTGAATATCCAGATGGCTGACCGGGTTCTGACCCTTCGCCCAAAGCAGATCCGCCTGGCCATTCACCGCACCCTGCCAGGATAGTCCATCAGGCAACCATGAAGGCACATCGGTGGCAGCCAACTGGTGCAGACTGATACGAATGCTGCGTGACTGTTCCAAAGTGGTCGCCTCATCAAGGCAGAACCGAGCCTCGGCATGTTGCCAGCATGTTGGTGCCAGTGTCGCCGAGAGCAACGCTGGACGCACAGTCAAGGCAACCGGATGGGAATCATCCCACGCCACGCCACCCACAAACAGATGTGACAGGCTGATCTGGCCAAGATAACTCTTTTCCTCCCCATGCCACCCCCCAATACCCTCTGCCTTGACCGCCAGCGCAAGACCAGGATGCCAGTCAACCAGCCACTGATGAGCTTTTTTCTGGCCTTTGACCTGGAACGCCAAATCCCCCAGGGCGTGACTGGTGTGGCTGAGGGCCGCTATAGACACAGTTGCCTGGGAATCCTGTTCACCAAGTTGTTTCAGATTCAGGGTAAAATTAGCCTGATGAGCCGACCATGGTCCAAAGCTCACTTGCTGCAGTTGCAGATCACCCTTGATGTCAGGATACTCATCGTTTCCCTGTACCGTGACCGTACCGCTAACTTGGCCCTGAGTCTGAGCCAGCAGCAAATCAAGTGGCCAATGCTCTGTTCTCAGTAAAAGACGGGTGTTTGAGTCCCACGTTCCGTCCAGAAAGAGGAAAGATTCCGCCGCTGTACTCACCCGCAACTGAGACACATCAAAACGTTTTAGCCTCGAGGTTAAAGGTATGCTTAGCGAATTCAACTGGATCTGTACGGGCTGATCGCCATGTCGTCCCTGACCCTGTAGATCCTGAACAACAAGCTCCTGAAGATTGCCCTGACCCGCCCTCAGCTTGACATGGCTGGTACCCGTCAGCTGATCCGGGGCATTTGCCCACCAAGGCTGCAGGAGCAGCTTATGCAGATCCAGAGTACCATCTATTTCCCATCGCCCGGAATGAGACAGCTTTCCGTCAAAATGTGCCTGCACATGAGGTGAGGACCAATCCAGCCGATTTGCCTGCCACTCCGTCTGCTGGCCAGTTCCTTCCATTGTCAGATGAACATCAGCCTCCCGTAGCTCGTTCTTCTGAATACTGGCAATTTTGGCAGTACCACTCCAGAGATACTGATCCCAGGAGCCATTAAGTTCAAAATTGGCCTGTCTGATCCTGAACAGCAAAGTAGGTATCGGCTGCCGGCGCATCTCGTTCACCTGCACCTTGATATGGTACGGCCGATCCAATCGAGTAAACCAGTCAGAAACTTCTCCCGAGATCTGCCAATGCTCGGCCTGATTTAGTCCGGACACCTGCCACTGAGACCGCTTCAATCCTGCCTGGCCCGAGGATTGCCAATGCCCCTGCCAGACCGGCAGAACGGTCGACATATACGGCCATTGCTGACTCCACTGAACATGCTGAGCATCAAGGTCCGTGCGCCACCGAAAGGAAGCCTGCTGCCAGGCAAGATCCGCATTGCCTTGCGCCGTACCGCCGAGCCCCTGATAAATGAGGCGATGGAGATGCAACTGATGCCAATCACCTTCACCTGAAAACTGATAGGCTCCTTGCGGAACATGACGACCGGTCAGTTGCAAGAATGCCTGTGCCTGGTAGCCGTTCAGGGTACCTTGAACCTGAAGGACCCCCGAGGATGAGCGCAAGGCTGCCCCAGGCTGCCATGGCCAGACCACATCATGCCACGCGCCTTTAAGGTCATAAGGCACATAAGGCTGCGTACTCCAGATTGAGCCGCTGACATGGACCGGCACCGCTCCTCCCAGGGTTTCGGTCCATATCCTGAGATGCTCAACCGAACCGGCAAGATCCAGACGCCAGGGCTGCATTCCCTTCAGCTCAAGCTCTGGCCACCCCATCCAGCCGGTTGCCAGTACCGGGTACGAACCATACAACTGGACCATGCCGCTCAAATGCAACCGCAATAGACTCGGGATTCCCGAATGCTGCAGTGTTGCCCCCTGCAACACAAGTTGATGCCCTTGCCAGCGGACATGCTGCACATCCAGTCGATAGCCCGCATCAACCTTCCCTGCCCTATTGATACGGATGGTATGAATCTGGCCATGATTCAGATCCAGAATCCAGGGCATCCATAAGCTCTGCAGGATAGTAACGTGCGGCTTACTGTAGGGATAATCCAGCTCAAGAACCCCTATCTCCAGATGGGCCAGTGGCCACTGGCCATGGATCAGGCTGCTGATTTTTGAATCCAGCTGAATGGATTCGGCATGAACATGAAATGTTCGCGCCTGCCAATCAAGCCGGTCCAGAATGAGATGATCATCGAGAGAACCCGCATGCCAACGAATATGGACATGACCATGCCAGCCCAGCATTTGCTCAAGAAAGTAGCGCGTTCCCAACGGCGTTTCCAGAAGTACCAGCATCATGCTTAACAAAGCCATGCCGCACAAAGCCAGAAAAAGAACCATGCGCCAGAAAAACCAGAGCAGATGCCAGGTCCAGGCGCCAAGACGTTCTTCCAGCCATACGACCAGCCTCATAGTGGTGGTCCCATATAAAAATGCAGGCGCAACGGGCGGGAAGGATCATGCAATCCCCAACCAACGTCAACGGTAATCGGTCCTACCGGGGATCGCCAGGAAACCCCAAACCCTGTAGAACTTCGGCTTGGATCATGGATGGAATCATAGGCATTTCCGGCATCGTAGAAAATATGGGGACGCCATTTTGGTCGTATCTGGTAGCCGTACTGTACACTTCCAACCAGCAGATAATGCCCACCTAGCACATTGCCTGAAGTATCCGTAGGTCCCAGTGCATTAAAGCCATAGCCACGGATGCTCTGATCTCCTCCTGCAAAGAAACGCAGGGTTGGCGGAATCTTGTCCCAATGATTGGCCCATATTCCCCCTGAGTCCAACCGGGTCAGGAATTGGTGCCGGTCTGCCAGCGTGGTTAACCAGTGCCAGCTGGCATGAATATCCACCAGGTTGGCATCGGCGAGCATGCTCGTTGAACCACCTTCAAGCTGATAGGTCTGTGAAAAACCCGAACTCGGGTCGATGCCACCGATGGAATGACTGCGAGTCCAACTGATCCCGGGCAGAAGCAGATTAGAGGTCTCCGTACTGCCATCGGTTCGGGAATAAAAATTGCGCTCCCAGTGTACATAGGTAATATCACGCCAGCCACTTGGCAGCATGCGGACATACTGCGGACCGAAAAGTGTACTGTCGGTCACGGTATTCTCGATGACGTAACGTTGAAATCCATACTGAATCTGCCACGAATTCGGTGTACCCATCTGAGGAATGTTGTAGCTTGCCTGAACCATACTTTGAATACGGGAATACTGAACCTGTACCGAAACACTGCTGCCACTGCGTGCCAGCAATGGACGATTCCAGCTGAAACTGACCCTTGGGCCAATGTCCGTGGCAAAACCAACTCCTGCTGCCAGCGAATTGCGCTGTCCGGTCAAAAGGGTTACCGCCACAGGAATAACATGATCAACAGCCTTTTCTGGGGATGCCTGTACATCGACGTGGGCAAAGTACTGGGTATCAAGCAGATTCTTGTTTAACTGCATCAGCAGGCTGGCATCGTAAGGTGTTCCCGGGGCGAAGGGCACATAGCGGCCAAGTACCTTCAGACTCACCGGTGAATGCACGAAATCAACCCTGCCGAGTCGGTAGCGCGGCCCCGAAGCATACACCAGCACAACATCGGCCGCATTAGCGTTCTGATCCAGAAGAATCTGATGCTCCTGCCAGTGTCCCTCAAAATAACCTCGGGTTTTGGCCAGATGTTCCATAGCAGATTTCAGGTCTTCATAGCGAGACTGATCAAGGGGTTCTCCCGGATGCACGGCCTGATCCTGGAGCAGTTGCTGCATGACAGGATCCTGCTGTGCTGCCCCGGACCAAGCCACTTCTATCTTATGAATCATGATCTGGGGACCAGGTTGTACCTCAAGTAAACAACCATCCCGCCAGTGCCAATGGGCATGATAATACCCTAACGTTTGCAGGGCTGGTTTGAGTGAATCTTCGATGCGTTGCCGCAAGGCATCATCCCAGACAACCTGTCTGGACTGCAAAAGATAATGAACACTTGCTCCGACTCTGGATGTATCCACCTCGGGCAAACCCGAAAGTGAAAAATCACAAGCCATAGTCAAGCGGACACTCAGGCTGAAAACAAGCAGACAATAAAACCACCACAGCCTTAACTGCACAATCTTATCCCCGTACTTGGCAAAACACCCCGAATCGGCGAACATCCACGACATACTCCTTGTGCAGGGATTGTACATGTCCAATCAATTTACGCTGTTGACCTACCGACGCTTCCTACCCTTTTTCCTGACCCAGATGCTGGGCGCCTTCAATGATAACGTATTCAAACAAAGTCTGATCATGGCCCTGGCTTTTCAGGGCAGTAGTTGGACCACGCTAAGCAGTTCCACACTGACCAACCTCAGCGCCGGGCTATTCATACTGCCCTTCTTTCTTTTCTCTGCCACAGCCGGACAGCTTTCCGATCATGGCGACAAAGCGCGCATCATCCGTTGGATCAAACTAAGTGAAGTCCTTATCATGCTGCTTGCCAGCGCCGGTTATCTGCTGCACCATCTCTATCTGCTGCTCACCGCCCTATTTCTGATGGGAAGCCACTCAACCTTTTTCGGACCTGCCAAGTATGCCATATTGCCACAGGTTTTGAGTGAATCCGAACTGGTGGGAGGTAATGCCCTGGTAGAAACCGGAACATCAATGGCCATACTGATTGGCAGTTCTCTCGGCGGCATTCTGTTGGCAGACACCGCACTTAGCACACTGTGCTCAACCTTGCTCGGCATTGCCCTAACTGGCTGGCTGTGCAGTCTGTGGATACCCTCCGTCACAACGGCCGCAACCCATTCCCCCATGACCCGAAACCCATGGATTGCCAGTTGCGAAAGCATCCGTTTTGCCCGCCGGCACCCTGAACTTTGGTATGTTCTGATCGGCTCATCCTGGTTCTGGTTTTTTGGTGCAACCCTGCTCACCCAGATTCCTTCGTTCTGCCACCAGGTGCTGCACACCGGAGAACATGCGGTCACCCTACTGCTTAGCCTTTTTTCCATTGGCATTGCGCTGGGCTCACTGCTGTGTGAACGTTTCTCCCGCCACCACATTGAACCCGGACTGGTTCCTCTGGGTCTAACCGGCCTCGTCTTGGGGAGCGTGCTGCTCTATTTTTTTGCAACACCAACTCCAGCCGGAACGCCTCTTGGCATCCCCCTGCTCGGCAGCGTCCTGTTTACCGGATTCTGCGCCGGGGTCTACATTGTGCCCCTTTATGCATTCATGCAGCATCGTTCTCCGGCCGGACACCGCTCCGGAGTTATCGCTGCCAACAACATCCTGAATGCCTTGTTCATGGTCGGTTCCGCTCTGGTGGCCATCCTCTTTCTCGGGCCACTAGGCGGCAGCATACGCGGGCTATTTTTGCTCAATGGCCTGGGCACACTGCTGCTTGGTCTGTTTCTGCTCCGACGTCAACCCATGTACGGACAACGCTGCCTGTTGCTCCTGCGCGGCCAATCAACCTCGATTGTACCGGAGGTTGCTGAATGACAAATGGGGAATCTCCCATGCAATGGGATCATGACCAACCTTTTTGCATCGAACGTACCGTTCAAAACGAACATCTGGACGGTCTGAACCACACCAACAATGTTCAATACCTGCACTGGCTCGAACAGGCAGCCTGGAGCCATTCCGAGTCACTTGGACTTGACCTTGCCGATTATCAAAGACTGGGATATGCCATGGTAGCATCCCGTCATGAAATTGATTATCTGGCGCCCAGTCATCTGGGAGATACTCTGCAGATTGCCACCTGGATCATTGAACGCAGCCGGTTAACCACTGTACGTACCTACCAGATTGTGCGTCCGCACGATCAAAGATGCATCGTCCGAGCCAGAACCATATGGGCCTGCGTTGATTTCAGTACAGGGCGGGCCAAACGCATGCCGGCTGAGTTCTACGAAATCTATACCCCCTTTCGGGAGTTGAGCAACGATCAGCCCTCGGAGCGTCGCAGAGACTGACGGTATTCTCCCGGCGTTACCCCCTGAATCCCCTTGAAGTGCCTGATAAAGGAACGGCTTTCAGCAAAACCGAGGCGACGTCCGATTTCATCAATCGAGAGTTCATCCTGCTGTAAGTGCCCAAGAGCCAGTTCATGACGCAACTCGTCAAGAATCTGCTGATAGGAGGTCTGTTCCTCAGCCAGCTTTCGATGCAGGGTACGCACATTCATTCCCATTTGCTGAGCCACGAACTCCTTGCGGGGTGACCCATCGGCCAGCATCGAACGCAGCAAAGTCCGCACCTGATCACTCAGCCGATAATTCTCCTTCAGGGACTTGAGCTGCTGTTGTGCATGCATCTCAAGCGTATCACGCAACAGGACATCGGGAGAGCGCAACCTGAGTTGCAACATAGTGGGTGAAATCACCAGTGCCGAATGCGGCTGATTAAAATACACCGGACAGCGAAAGACTTGCTGATAGTGTTTAAGCAGGGAACGATCAGCAGGTGGATCATGTTCAAAACGTACCGAGATGGGTGAACGATCTTGTTCATCCGCAATCCAGCGTGTATACACCAGCCAAGAGGCAAGCACATTCTCAACAATATGGCGGCGAATCTCTGGCTGCTGGAACCGGCAACTCCATACAATGGCTGCCGCTCCCGGTTCATGGACAATGCTGCTCGTTCCCATGTCGCCGACCAATCGCTCGAACATGATCATACGACTGAGAACTTCTGCCAGAGTCGATGAGGTCATGGCGATATAGCCCATGATGCTGTACGACCCAGGCTGAATATGCTGGGACGTGTACAAGCCAAACAGTGGATTGGCGCAACGGGGCAGAACATAGTTCAGCAGGCGCTCAAGTGCCTCACCTTCCAGACGACCGTTATTGTCAACCAACAGTTCGGCGCGAATATCCGCAGCCTGCAGAACATGATCACGATCAAGCCCTGCCGCCTCGGCACTACGAACATACTGCATCAGAGCGGGTACCGAGATGAACCCTAAACCTACAACCTCATCCTGCATGTTCGCCCCTCTCAAACCAGAATGCACCAGCTTCCTGCATCAGTCTATCAGAGTGCGACAAGGCTGCCAGTCCTCTTGCCAACCGGTCTTGGCTTCCTGCTGTTCGTCAAAAAATAACCAACCCCATAAATTACAGGTAATAGCTCCAAATCGCAGACTATACTCAAGCCAATGGCATTTCATTTGGCGCTTGGGTCTTGCTGATCCGGCTCGAAATGTCGAAATCCTTGTCCGATGGAAGTCTGGATGATGTCGCAACAATCGGTTATTTCTGAGCTTCACCAGATGTATCTTGATGCCAGTACGGAATTATTTCGTTCCCTTGGGTGTGACATTGAACTCGTCCTTGAGCCCAGTTATGAAATCCGTGATGTTCCCGTGGCACGTATCGATGCCGGTTCCAATGACCTTGAGCTGATGCTGTCTCTGGCTGTTCCCCTGCCTGTTCTGTCGCTAAGCTACCCCGGCAGCCATATCCTTGAAGTCAGCGATGCCCTGCTGGAAAGCTGGATCCCGGAATTGTCCAACCAACTCATGGGGAAATTAAAGAACAAACTGATTCTACGTGGCCATGAACTGCACATGGGACTACCCGTCAGCCTTTTCGGACGCGAAATGGCTGAAATCCTGCCTGAAGGCTATGAACATGCAACCTTCTACTTCCGACTGGATGGTGAACTGTTTGAAACCTGCATTTCCATCCAGTTGATGGATCCAAACTTTGCGCTGTCCACGGAAATCATGGTGGATGATTCCCATGTTGACGATGGAGAGCTCGAACTGTTTTAGGTACCGGTTTACTGCATCGGGCGTTGAATCTGTTAAAATCCCGCTTTTGTTTCTACAAACCGGGTAGCGAACCCTATGACCACCTCCAAGCGCCCTTCGACCGGGCATATCCTGCTGGCCAGCCTGTCCGGAACCACCATCGAATTTTTTGATTTCTACATCTATGCTACAGCCTCGGTTCTGGTATTTCCTGCCGTTTTTTTTCCACAAGCATCCCCCGGCAGCGCAACCCTGCAATCACTGGCAACGTTTGCCATTGCCTTTTTTGCCCGACCGATCGGATCGGCCATTTTCGGACATCTGGGCGATCGCTTGGGACGAAAAGCCACACTGGTTGCGGCACTGATGACCATGGGGGTATCGACGGTCCTTATAGGTCTGCTGCCAGGCTATGCCACGATTGGAATCGCTGCACCACTGGCTCTGGCTCTGTGCCGGCTTGGGCAGGGACTTGGTCTCGGTGGCGAATGGGGCGGAGCAGTACTACTCGCCACCGAGTATGCACCTCCTGGCCGACGCGCCCTCTACGGCATGTTTCCCCAACTGGGTGCACCAATTGGATTTCTATGTTCAACAGGCCTGTTTTTGGGCCTGACCCACGTACTAAGTCATGCCGATTTTCTGCGTTATGGCTGGCGCATCCCGTTTCTCGCCAGCAGCCTTTTGGTTGCACTGGGTCTGTACGTACGCTTGCGTCTGAGCGAAACCCCCGTCTTCGAGGCAATGATAGCCGCCGAAAAACGGGCGGATTATCCTTTTTTTGAGGTCATGCGCATCTATTGGCCTCAGGTCTTGCTGGGCATCCTAGTTGCCCTACCCGCCTTTGCCCTTTTTTATCTGATGACCGTTTTTGCCCTTTCTTGGGGTACGGCACATCTCAATTATGCGCGAGCCACCTTCATGGATCTGCAAATGACCGGTGTGCTTTTTTTTGCCCTGTGCATCCCAGCCTCAGCCGTACTTGCAGAACGCTACGGCAGACGCCGGACTTTGCTTACGGTCAGCATCATGATCATCATCTTTGCCTTTTTCCTTCCTGATCTGCTGGTCGCAGCAAATCAGCCTAGGGTTCTTGCCGCCCTTTGTATTGGACTGGGGCTGATGGGGCTAACCTATGGCCCAGTGGGCACAGTACTCTCCGAACTGTTTCCTGCCCGGGTGCGCTACACCGGTGCCTCCATTGCCTTTAACGGGGCCGGAATTTTTGGTGCTTCACTGGCACCATACCTCGCCACCTGGCTGGCAACCCATTATGGCCTCAAAGCAGTTGGTTTCTATCTGATTTTTGCCTGTCTCTTATCAATCATTGCGTTGCTGCGGATGCAGGAAAGCCGCGATTTAGCTCGGTACTGAACCTATGCCTGAAAAAAATATTGGACGCATCATGAAAATGAGCGTATTATATGCGCCTCGTTGTTGCGAAGCACAACAGGCGGTTAGCTCAGCTGGTTAGAGCGTTGCCTTGACATGGCAAAGGTCGTAGGTTCGAGTCCTATACCGCCTACCAATTTAGTTTCTGATCTTCATACTCATCTCTCAAGTCCTGTTGTCCGGTTGAAACACGGAAATGCCGCAAGTAGTTTATGGGGTATTCACTGCCAGCACTTCGATTCGTTCATCGCCGTTCTTCTCCTGTTCGGCATTTTCGGGTGGCGGCAACCGGGCGAATGATCCGCCCTACTTGGAGTGACTCAGTGTGTTAAACGAATAAAAACGCAATGAACTTTTCTCTATAAACCACTCCAGCCAAGCCCTTGTGGGCACGAACTTCAACACGAACAATCCCTGATGTCTGCTATCATGGTGCATCGTCCCGAGAATAATGCCCGAGGTACCATGTTCAAGCTTCACCCACGGATCAAAAGCGACACGCTCCCATTGCTGCAATTGCCGCTCTGCCAGGTGCGACTGATGAATGACATGCACTATCCATGGCTTGTGCTGATCCCCCAACGCCCGGATATTGAAGAGATCTACCAACTAGAGCCTGCCGACCAGCAACAGTTGATTGCGGAATCAGCACTGATTGCCCGAGTTTTGCGTGAAGGCATGCAGTCGGACAAGATCAATATTGCCGCCTTCGGAAACAAGGTTTCCCAGTTGCATATACACCACATTGCCCGCTATCAGAATGACGCGGCCTGGCCTGAATCCGTCTTCGGCTTTTCTACTGCCGAGCCCTACACTCCGGATTATCTGATCCTCATGCAGCAGCGCCTTAGGCATCTGATCGAACTGCATGCTGAGGGTATGCGGCTACGCTGGCACCTGCGTTAACGGGCATGCTGACAGGGTGGGCTTTGTGGGGCCTGCCCTTGCCACTCTTGTGGAGTGTGCAGATGCAATGCCAGAGCATGAACACCCTGAGTGAGTTCCTCGGCCAGCAGTTGATAAATCAGCTGATGGCGACGTACCCGGTTCATACCTTCAAACGCAGCATCCACCACACACACTTTGAAGTGGGTCTCAGAACCTTGCGGAACCTGATGCCCATGACTCTCATTGTCCACAGAACGGTAAAGCGCCTCCGGAAATCGTTCCAAAACTTTCTTTTCAATTTTTTCCTGCATCATGATAACGTACTCTCAAGGTCGATATTCTGATTCCAGATATTCCTGTGACTGCATTTCCGTAAGGCGACTTAAGGTGCGCTGGAACTCAAAACGCAGTTTGCGCCCCTGATAGATCTGCTCTAGCGGCTGATCCGCACTGAGTATCAGTTTGACCCGTCGATCATAAAGTTCATCAATCAGGTTGACCAATCGCCGCGCCGGGTCTTCATCTTCCCATCCCAAGACACGTAATCGGTCTAGGATCAGGGTCGGAAAGCGACGCGCCAGTTCGATATAATCATTCTGGCTACGCATCTGTTCACACAATACCGCAAATTCAATCCAGACCACGTCGGCGGATGCCGCGCGAACCGGCATTGGCCGCTCATTGATCTGAAGCTGGGTTGGATGTGGCGGCTGACCACTCAAGGCCATCCAGCGATCTAGAAGCGCTGTCTCGGCCCAATCATTGTGCGGGGTGTAAAACAGCGGCACCTTGCGCAGATGACGCAGACGATAATCCCGCCCTGAATCCAAATGCATAACCTGGCAATGCTGTTTGATCAAGGCAATGGCCGGCAGAAAACGTTCACGCTGCAAGCCCTGGGCATATAATCCATCCGGCTCAATGTTGCTGGTGGCAACCAGTGTCACACCTCTCGCAAAGAGTGCTGAAAACAGCATGCCGAGCAACATGGCATCGGTAATATCCTGCACATAAAACTCATCAAAACAGATAATCACTGCCTCCTGAGCCAGCCGATCCGCCAGATGATCCAGAGGATTTGCTTCACCACTCAGGGATTTGAGTTCCATATGAACGCGCTGCATGAACCGGTTAAAATGACTGCGCATCTTGCGCCGGAAAGGCAGGCTGGCAAAGAACAGATCCATCAGCCAGGTTTTGCCTCGACCCACCCCTCCCCAGAAATAGATACCCTGTACCGGCTGCATGCGGCGAAGATTCATAAAACGGTGGAATACACCGCGCTGACGGGCCTGCTCATAGCGGCAAACTAGCTGGGCGCGCACTTCCTCAAGCGCCTCGACTGCCTGACGTTGCAGGGGGTCTTCCTGAAATCCGTTTGCCAGATCCTGCTCATAACGATTTACAAGGGTCGACATTGTTTAATCCTGAGGGAGGGACATCAGCCATGAGCGTGTCAATGCAGACAGTTCAGGCAAACGACCGTGAAAAAAATGACTGCAACCGGCCAACTCATGATAAGTATCGACCTGGGCTTCGGCAACCCAATCTCGCACCGATTGTACCGAAACCAGTTCATCCTGGTCACCTTGCAGCACTGCAACAGGATGCGCCAGGGTTAAACGGGCAAATGGATAGTTCTCAACCGGCGGCGCAATCAGGAGCAGGCTGCGCACCTGATCTGCCCCTGCTGCAGCAATATAGCTTCCAAAGGAAAAACCAGCCAGATGCAGAGGAACGCCGGGAAGACGATGTCGCGCCATTTCAATGACCGCCCGCAGGTCATCAAGCTCGCCACGACCATGATCGTGCACACCAGCACTGCGTCCAACACCACGAAAATTAAAACGCACCACTGCCATGCCAAGATCACGGCAGGTACGGGCCAGCGTGGTCACCACCTT
Organism: Pseudomonadota bacterium; assembly: GCA_021804485.1. Lineage (GTDB taxonomy): Bacteria > Pseudomonadota > Gammaproteobacteria > Pseudomonadales > Moraxellaceae > JAJXWR01. Next base: position 16,697 of record JAJZHM010000035.1, read on the forward strand.
GTTGTTCATGGTTCCACCACCCAGAGGATGAGGATGCACCACAACCGCCAAGGCTGCTGGAGATTCGGCATCATCAGCCTGCATCCAGTCTGCCTCAAGCAGACCGGCCGGACCACTAATCTCCCAATTTGATTCGTGCATGTTCACCCCATAAGCATCGTACATGAGGGGCGATTATAGGTTACACTGAGTAGCATGGAAACAGAGGGAGCCAGGAGCGATGGGCTGGGTTCTGCATGGTTTGATGTTGCTGTTGGGTATTGGTATTGGATATTTTGTGGCGCGCCGTAATCCCGCTGAAGAACGGGTCAAGGAAATGGAAGAACATCTGCGTACGCTGCAAAATAAGTACGATCTTTATCAGCAGCAGGTTACCGAACATTTTTCCCGTTCCGCTCAGCTGGTCAATAACCTGACCCAGCAGTACCGTCTGGTTCATGATCACCTGCGTCATGGTGCTGATCAGCTCTGCATGGATACCCGCAAGCATGGCAAGGATAATCCGAGCCGGGCTTTTACGACACTGGGGCATGGACCCATCACCTCTTCGGACAGTCCGGCCGATCCGGTTTTTCTGGCCAGTGTCGCTCCTCCACGCGATTATGCCGATAAACATCCCCAGGACAAAGGCATGCTGGATGACGATTTTGGTCTCAAATAAATTCATTCTGCCCGCTTTTTCAGGTCTGATCCTGCACGGTCGCCCAGGTTTTGAAACAGAGCTGGAGGCTGATTTTATCTATCGCAGTACCACCCTTGCCGGCACCCACAGCATCACCGAACGGCACGAGGGTTTGCTGATTACCTCCTGCTCCATTGATGCCCCCATATCGGAACGCAGCCCACTGCTTTTGCAGCACTTGCAGCAGTGGTGGCCTCAGTGGATCTTTGCCCGACAAGTCAGTGCCTGCTTCGCCTTCTTGCCAGCACTAAATACTCAGGACCGAATTCAGGACCTGATCCAGGCCATTCCATCCTTTCTGCATGTCTGTGATGTCGTGTTTGAGTCTACCGACAGCAACGAAGGCAAAAGTCTTTCCCGACTCTTCAAGGCCCTTGAAGCGCGGCTGACCGATCAACTGCGCCAGCAGGGAACCTTGCGTGCCTCTGCCCCCTTTCGTCTGCACTTGGTATTCCGGGATGGTCAGACCGCTTGGCTGGGCCTCAGTCCAGCTGATGCTTCCTCTCCCTGGCCGATGGGCATACCTCGCCTGAAAATGCCCGGTGGAGCCCCCAGCCGTTCAACCCTGAAACTCGATGAAGCCCTGCAATGGCTCCGTGAAGAAGATCGCATCCGGCTCCTTAAGCCGGGTATGAAGGTGGTTGATCTCGGTGCAGCACCCGGTGGCTGGACCTGGCAGATGGTTCAGCGCGGCATGCTGGTCACAGCGGTTGATCACGGCAGCATGGATAAAGCACTCATGCAATCGGGCATGGTGGAGCACGTCAGCGCCGATGGTTTTGTCTATCGTCCTCGCAAAACCGTTGACTGGCTACTGTGTGACATGGTTGAACAACCGCGCCGTATTGCCCAGTTGCTTGCCCAATGGCTGCAACAAAACCATGCCCGGTGCATCATCGCCAATCTCAAGCTACCCATGAAACGCCGTTGGGAAGAGGTTCAGCTCTGTCTCGATATCCTGCACAAGGCCGCCCGCAGCCTACCTTCCGCTCCGGTCGTTCGTGCCCGACAGTTGTACCACGACCGAGAAGAAATCACGATCTGGGTTTTGCCCTCTCGTTCGGAAGGGTCTTGACAATCACCGGCCAAACTGGCAATAAAATGAATTTTGTGAACAAATGAACAAGAAGCTAGGGAGTCTCATTCATGCCAACCTACGATTATCGCGTCGAAGCCACCCAAAACACCTATGAAGTTCAGCACCGCATGGCGGTTCGGATTGAGAACTGGGGGCAGCTGTGTGCCATCGCCGGCATCAACCCCGGCAGTCTGAATCCGGACAGTGCCGTAACCCGACTGATCAGCAGTCCCAGTGTCGTTAAAAGCTCCGCTCTGCGAAATCCGGAAGCTCCTCCCTGCATGTCAGGGGCCAGCTGCTGTGGTGGAGGTTGCGGGCTGTCAAACTGAAGTCGTTTTCGGACCATCCAGTGGGTCATACAAGCACCAGTATTGCACCCCTGCATCCTGCAGAAACAACTCAGCAGCATCTCCTTGCAAGAGAGCCATGGTTGCGAGCATTCCTGCCTGAACGCAGAACGGTGCGGCAACCGTTACCGAACGAGGTCCGCCCCGGACTGGCCAACCGGTTTTTGGATTGAGGATATGGCTATAGCGCTGGCTGCCAACCTGCAGGTACCGGCGTGTGTCCCCGCTGGTAGCCAATCCACCCGAAGCGAGATCCAAAATCAGCTGCGGGCTATTGAGCTGGCTGGGGCGCTCAACACCAACTTGCCAGAATCCACTGACGGGTGTTCCCCGGCAACACAAATCACCACCAAGATTGACCAAGAGGGGCACATCCGTTTGTGCCTGCAAAAGATGAAGAACCCGATCTGCAGCATACTCTTTAGCAATGCCACCCAGATCAAGCTCCATACCCGCAGGCATGCTTAGAAACGGTTTGTGCCAGTGCAGCCGATGCCAGCCAATATGAGGCAACAGTGCATCAATTTGGGCCTGATCCGCAATCCGGTCTGAACCATCAAAACGCCAGACGCGCCGCAACAAACCCGAACTGATATCGAACAGTCCATCGCTCAGATTATGAGCCAATGCTGCATAATCCAGCAAACGGGCCGTCTCATCATCGACTTCAATAGACGCTCCGGCCCGAGCATTCATCTGACTCAGGATGCTATCACTTTGATACCGACTGTAACGTTGTTCGATACGCCTGACTTCCGCAGCGGCACAAACACCCAACTGCTGTACCAGTCCCTTATCAGTGCTTACAAAAAGGATTTCACAAGGGCTGGCCATAGCACTGAAACAGCAAGCCATAACGCCCCCAGGACGCTGCTGTACGGTTGGTTTCTCAGTATTTGAACTGCAAGTCAGCTTCAACAAACGTGGCTCCCAGACCCGGATACAAATTCAGTCCCTGCAGCTGAGGCAAAATTAACTGACTGACACGAGTGTATTGCTGATAGCGCTCCAGACGAACACTGATTGTCGAGTCCTGATCAAATGCATATCCATATTTGATACCTATGGTTCGGGCATCAAAGGCGCCCAGCCTTGGGTCTGCCGACACATCATTCAGATAGGGTTGCCCCTGCTCCACATATAACCGATAAAAATAGGCGGCGGACTGTCGGTACCAGCGATAATGCAGTTCTACAAACTGGCCATTGCCCAGCAAAAAACGGTTATGCAGATCAGCAGTCAGAGAATGTATCTGCCAGCTGTCACGCATGGATCGCAGGGAAAGATCGACGCTGTCATGATCAAAGGCATAGCGGTTATCCCAAAAAAATACTGTTTTGTTACGAACAGTTGGACGATTTTCAAAAATATACCCCACGACATTGCCCTGAGCGTCTAGTCCGGAAACAATCTTGTAGGGGTCATTCATGTAGCCGTGTGCCTGTTCCCCGGAGACATTAACGACCGTCAGCCAGCGCTCTGTCATGATCTGGGTCAACCCAAACAGGACATCAGCAACGTTTTTGCCCGCATTGTTCGTCTTTTCAAAAAGACTGTAATTACTGAGCGGTTGAGGTGTTCCACCAACCGGGTTATTGATGTCATGTTCCAGATTGACTCCCAGAGAAAGCGTGGTGTTTTTCTGATTGAAATCCTGAGCCACAGAACCCTGCAACGACATGGACTGAAAGTCCATCTCATGCGAATAGGCACCCCCGGTATTCCAGTGCCAGGTATCGACAGAAGGAGATGCATAGGAAAGATCCACAGCTTCACGCCGATCGTGAAAGCTGCCATCCAGCGGCAGGCTTCCTGCAGGAACATTATACAGCGATGAATTACCGACAACCGACGATCCGCCAGTCGTCACACCACAGGCATAGGCCGTTCCCGAGGCAGTGGTACAGGTTTGCACACCCGGGGCAGTCTGGACAACCTTGGTCGCCTGCAGGCTGTGTCCGGACGGGTTGGCAAAGGTCTGTGCCAGGCGGCTGGGCAGTGCACCATTTGGTGAACCGCCACTGAGCGCATCCATGGTCAGATGCACATCCCAACTACTCTCATCCGGCTGGACATTATGAAGGGCTATCACACCTTCTGCGGCCTGGACCCGGTGGGCATCTTCCTGATAAAAAAGAACACCCATATCCGCCGAGGAAAGAGGACTGGTCGAACTGCCTGAGTTGTCTGATCCATCGTCCGTCAAGTCTGCCTGCACCGTCATTCCGGTTATCAGCAAACAACTGGCCAACGCCAGATGGTCCTTGATCCGCACATTCATCGTCCACCAGCCTGATCAGTTACAACCACAGCCACCTCCACCAAAACTACGACCTCCACTCGTTGCTTCCTTGCTGAAGTAGATATGATCATCTATACCCGTTTCAACCGGATCCCGATCAAGCTGCATATCAGCCCGGGCCATCAGACCACGTTGCCAAGGTTTAACTCCGAGATGCGAGCAACCTGCCAGAGAAAGTACAAGACCCAGCAGAACCAGATACCTTGTAATCACATCAACCTCCAAATGAACCTACTCATGGATGCGCCAGAATGGTCTGCAAGGATTGCTCGTAATGAGCTTCATCACCAACCCGGAATCCGGAACGCTGTTCAACCTGATGACCTTGCCGATCAAAAATCAGTGTGGTTGGCATTCCGGGGATCGCATAATGACTGGCTAATTCACCTTTTGGGTCAAAGATCATCCGAAAACCGGCCGGATGCTGTTGCAGAAATAAGAGGGCATCTTCATGCTGCTCATCAACATTAATGGCCACAATGACCAGGCCCTGAGAACCATAACGTTCCTGCATCTGGTTCATCCAGGGAAAAGACTGACGACACGGACCACACCAAGAAGCCCAGAAATCCACATAGACCACGTGTCCGTGCTCTGCAGTTAAGTCCAGACTGCTGGAGGACTGGCCAGCCACTGTTACCGTACTGAGCATAAGGCTTGCCATCAGGAGCAGACAGCGACATCGTAATGGTCTCATGCCAAACACTCTTTGATTGTTGAACTGTTCAATTATGGAAGAAAATATCTATGATTTTAGGCTGAATGTGTACCCGAATTGTATCCATGGAGACGGTATGGTTAAATGAACTAAACCTCCCCATGCCTACCCGTGAGCCCATTGTAATGGTATGGTCGCCCTCTCCCCGAAACGGCATCGATGTGCCAAATTTAGGTTGTTGAAACCACCAACGAAGAGAGGGCGACATCATGAAGATTACAACAGTAGGCATTGATTTG
>JAJZHM010000133.1 GCA_021804485.1 Pseudomonadota bacterium
CTATCCTGGAAATGCCCCTGCCGGCTGGCACCCAATACTGAGGCAGACTTTCCCGGCCCCCTTGCCGGCATCCTTGCAACCCAACCATTCACTGCCTCCGAGTATCTGCTTGTACCCTGCGACATGCCTACCCTACCCCACTCCATTTTAGAGGAACTGTGCAGACACGGCGCGCAGCACCCACAGGCCAACGCACTCTATATTCGTCATCAGGGCATGGTGCAACCCCTGATCAGCCTGCTGCGACCCACAGCCCTGAATGCCCTTGTCACGGCCTTTCATAACGGCGAACGATCACTGCGCCGGCTGTTGCTGCAACTGAATGCTGTACCTGTTGATTTGTTTGGACCAGACCTGTGCAACATGAATCATCCCGGAATGATGATCCAGATGAACGAAAACCGATGATTCTGTACGGCTGTACTGCCTTGAACCACTACCGCTACCATTCCCACGCGAGTGGGGAACACAACAAATCTTTCCCATATGCGTAGGAGTCGCGGTTGCGGTAGGGACAGCGGTCGGTAGTTGTCCGCCGCCTCCCGCGCAGATCCGTACGTGCAGAATTGCTGCATACGGCTCCTGCCTTATGACTCCTGACGTGGTCTTGGCGTCAAAGCGCTCATTTGGATATGGGTGCAGAACCTGCACTTTTGGCAAGAACAGGCCGACAAGACGACTGAAGCGACTCCACCGCCTTGCCCCCCCCCCCGCCCCCCCTCAGCGGTGTCAGGGCATCTTAATCTTTCGAGTCTTCTTGGTCAGTGCGTTGACCCATCCGCGGTAGTTGTCAATGTATTTGTTGTATCACCTTCGAGGCGCAATCTGTGTACTCATGTGGCTCTTGCATCAAGAATCCAGCTAATTTGACAATACCGACAATATTGCCTATTGTTGCGACACATTACGTCGCAGCAACCCGTATGATGGTTCCTATCAAAAGGAGAAACCTTCATGTCAAGATTTCGTTCGCGTTTCACCGCAAATGCAGTTGAACCCGATCCAATCATTCATCTCTGGTTCCTGCGCATTTTGGTACCACTGGGTGGATACCGTGAATTCGTGCACTCAAACGGCTTCGCCGACGATACTCTGGCAGAGGCGATTGGTCTGGGGCATTGGATCGACCCATCTCCCAATGATTTTGACCAGAAGGCCGTTCAATCAGAACTTCGGTCTCTCCACCAGAAAGCAGAAACACAATGGGCAAGTGCCTCTCTGCCCGCCTGCCTGCGTAACAACGTTAGACAACTGTCCGATCTGGTAGGGATCAGCACGACGGATTGCAGAATCCTGGAGTTCGCCGTATCGATTCATAATGAACGGCTCTTGAACGACACAGCCGAATTGCTTGGCCATCTTTCATCGGCCAAGGTTTTTCATGCCATTGCGACCATTCTGGATCTACCCGAGCCGGAAATACGCGCGTCCCTTAGCTCACAAGGTATTCTCGCGAACTCTGGCCTGGTTTCGGTCGACCGTAATGGCACCAACTCATTGGGCAGCAAGTTGGATCTGCTCTCTGATGGTTTTGCCGATCTAATGATATCTTCAGAGGCTGATCCGATCAGTCTGCTGCGTGGCACCGTATCTACCGCAAGCCCAGCACAACTTAATCTGGCTGATTATTGCCACATTAATCCTTCCTTAGAAATTCTGCTTCCGTATCTACGGCACGCAACCACGACCCGGCGGCGTGGCGTCAATATCTTCCTGCATGGCGATCCTGGAACGGGCAAGAGCCAGTTGGCACGGGTTCTAGCTTCTGAACTGGGTTATGAACTGTTCGAGGTAGCGAGCGAGGATGCCGATGGTGACTCCGTCAATGGAGAGCGCCGTCTAAGGGCCTTCCGCGTCGCGCAGAGCTTCTTCGCGCAACGCCAGGCACTTATCGCTTTCGACGAGGTCGAGGATGTATTCAACGATGGCGACATCTTTTTTGGTCGAAAGAGCACAGCTCAAGTACGCAAGGCATGGATCAACCGGATGCTTGAGGAAAACCCAGTACCGACACTATGGCTTTCCAATTCCATTCACTGCGTCGATCCGGCCTTTATCAGGCGCTTCGACATGGTATTCGAACTGCCGGTGCCGCCGAAGACGCAGCGAGAACGTATTCTCAGGGATATCTGCGGTGATATGCTGGACATCAGCAATATTTCGCGCATTGCCGAGGCAGAAAACCTGGCACCGGCGGTGGTAGCCAAGGCCAGTTCTGTCGTACGTTCGATTCGTAACGACCTCGGTCAGGCTAAAACGATAGCCGCCTTTGAGAAACTGATCTCTAACACCCTCGAAGCCCAAGGCCATAGGCCTCTTATGCAGGACGACCCTTGTCGCTTACCCGAGGTGTATGACCCGATTTTTATTCACGCCGATGCAAATTTGAACAACGTTGCCGCTGGGATCGTCAAGGCACGTTCTGGCAGGCTCTGTCTGTATGGACCATCTGGTACCGGCAAGACTGCCTATGGGCGCTGGTTGGCACTACAGCTCGATGCCCCTTTGTTGGTCAAACGTGCGTCTGACTTGATGTCACCCTATGTCGGAAAAAACGAGCAGAACATCGCTCGCGTGTTCCGTCAGGCAGCGCAGGATGGATCGCTGCTCATGATCGACGAAGTGGATAGTTTTCTACAGGATCGTCGTGATGCGAAGCAGAGCTGGGAAGTCAGCTTGGTCAACGAGATGTTGACACAGATGGAATCCTACTCGGGCGTATTTATTGCCTCGACAAACTTAATGACGGGGCTGGATCAGGCTGCGCTGCGTCGCTTCGATCTCAAGGTGAAATTCGATTTCCTGCGTCCCGAGCTGGCATGGGAATTGTTGTGTCGTCATTGCTCACAACTAAACCTTCCCACACCCCAACCGGATTTGCTGGCCAGAGTCATGCGTCTTGGACGTTTGACGCCAGGCGACTTCGCAGCGGTGCTGCGTCAGCATCGTTTCCGTCCCATCGACTCGTCCTCTGCAATGGTGTCGGCTCTCGAGGCGGAATGCGCTGTAAAGGATGAAGGAAAGGCATCAATTGGGTTTCTCTAAACTTCCCCATGCCTACCCCTGAGCCCATGGGAGTTTTGATGACGACAGCGGCCTTGCAACAAACCAAGGAACACATATACCAGATTTAAGGAGACTTTGATGGCGAATGTTGAATCTAATGTTTTTTTGAATATAAAAGAATTTACTTGACGCTACCGTGGTAGCATGTTATATTATGCTTACCAGACGCAAGACGAAGGTAGAGCTACAATGAAAAATAGTAAGCGCGCAGTGTACAATAAAAGCTTTAATATGAAATCAGTGTCGTGTTTTAATTACGAATCACTGGCTTTTGACTTGTCTGCTGTCACAAACAGCACACTGCGCGATGGATCCATAGCCAGTGGTACGTCATTCCGCTCCCAGATTCTCAGTTCCAGTCTGGTTATGCTCCATGTAAACGGCTTCAGTGCTCTGGAGCCGTTCTTTAACACCGTGGACGTACAGCACTGCAGAGCAAATCGTCTGGAATGGCAAACAGGATCGTTCTTCAACGTGAATCTCTATTATTCTTCTTTTGAAGAATCACAGTTCATCGATTGCAAGTTCTCCTCCGTCAAATTTCAGGATTGCACCTTGACTGGGGATTACTTTAGGGAGTGCAGGTTTGGCAACGTGTCCTTTGAGAACACAACCCTGGATGGCGTTCACTTTCAAGCGTGCGATCTACGGGGGGTCGATTGGTCAAAGGCACACCTCGTCAACTGCATCTTCGAAAATTGCTTGGTCAACTTCGAAGGCATGAAAAAGGCTGCCGATATGCAGGGGTTAAATCTCAACCATAAATACTGGAACGGTAAACATACGGTTTGCTTCATGCCTATACCAACAGAAGCATACCCATTAAACCTCTGCGCCTAAACCGTAGGAGCAACACGATGAACGCAATAAAAGTGTTTTTCAGCGACAAAATGACTGCAGAAACCCGATCATTTTCTCCAAGTGCAGGAAAACCGTCACGGGTCGTGTCTTCGTGGTCAAAATTTGTTCAGTCGAAGCAGATCGAGATCGTGGAACCCGATCCTGTATCCATCGAGCAAATCAAATTCGCCCATCAACCCCATTATGTGGATGGCGTCTTTTCACTGTTCATAAAAAATGGATTCAAAAACTATGACCAATCCGTTGCAGATTCTCTTCCATACACCTCAGGCGCTATGCTGAGTGCAGCGCGTGAGGCATTGAAAAATCAACGAGTGGCCGTTGCCCCATGCTCTGGGTTTCACCATGCGACATGGAATGCTGCGGACGGGTTTTGCACCTTTAATGGTTTGATGATTACCGCCTTGGCGCTTAAACATGAAGGGCTCATATCCAAACTGGGCATTGTCGACTTCGATATGCACATAGGTAACGGAACACATCACATTATCAATTATCTGTCTCTCGATTGGGTAGAGCATTTCTCGGCAGGCTACCATTTTGAGCGACCTGAACATGCAGATGCTTTTCTTAATTCAATTCCATGGATTATAGACATGATGAAAGACTGTGATCTTGTTCTTTACCAGGCAGGAGCGGACCCACATATTGATGATCCTCTTGGGGGGTTCCTCACAACACAGCAACTGTTTCAGCGTGACCAATTGGTTTTTAGCCATTTATCCGCATTGAACATCCCAGTTGCATGGAATCTGGCCGGTGGATATCAGGATGATTTTAACAAAGTCCTCGAAATTCATGAGAACACGATGCACGCATGCATTGCAGAATATGCCAGATATGACTAGCGTTTAATACCCTTACCGCTTTGTTGCTTGTAAGACTTGCTTTAAAAAATTTATATCACTTGATAATAGGGTCCGTACCATGAACAACAGTAATAATGAATTCATACCGCGCATCAAAGAGTTTTTTAAGAATGAAACTGGCCGGTCAGGAGCGATCCTGTACAGCAGTTACGACACCTTGCAAAAAGGAGCGTACTATCTGCTCGGCATTAATCCAGGAGGTTCTGAGGGAAAATCTCTGGGGGAACACATAGACAACCTTCCCGGTCAAACAGAAAATGCCTATCTGGACGAAGACTGGATCAGCCCTGGTGGTAATGATCCTCAGTATTTCGGAAAAGCTCCATACCAAAAACACATTCAATGGCTGCTCGGGAGCTTTGGACAGCCAACACGGGATGTATGTGCTTCCAATCTGAATTTCTTCAGAACCCCAAACGTACAGGGTATTACAATGGAAGAGGCATCACTGTGCTGGAATGTGCATGAAATGATGCTAGAAATTATCCAACCCCAAGTTATTTTTACCATTGGCAACGCCGAAGACCCTGCAAAATCAGCATATGCGTTCATAAAACATCGCTATGGCGGTCATGTTCTTGAAAGCATCAAAGCCAATCACGGCAACTACAGCATCAAAATCTTAGAGATTCAACGAAACGGAACCCCCATTTTGGTGATCGGCTTTCCTCATTTCAGTCGATACAATCCAGAGGGGAAAATCGACATCAACCATCTGAAAGAAATCATGAGCAATTTAAGAAAAAATGATGATGTATAGATCTCCAACGTACGATACATTCTGTCTCCAAACTCAGTAGTGTATCGAAGCCGTAGTCATTTGTCTCCACGTCGCGCCATTCTCAAAAGTATCTGATCCCCTGTCTGAGGACAGGGGAT
>JAJZHM010000134.1 GCA_021804485.1 Pseudomonadota bacterium
CGGCGTATGATGGCAAGACGGTTGATTCTGGGTCGAAAGTGGGCACCTATCCGGTTAACGTGAGCGGTGCGGTGGATAGCAATTATACCTTCACCTATGCGCCAGGTACGCTGACCGTGAACCCGGCGGCGCTGACGATTACGACCAACAATGCGTCAGCGACCTACGGGGCAAGCGCCTTTTCTCTTAGCCCGAGTTACAGCGGGTTTGTGAACGGAGATACGTCGGTCAATCTGACGGCGGCACCGGCCCTGAGTACGACAGCGAAAGTATATGATGGAAAAACGCCGGGTTCGGGTTCATCGGTGGGTGGCTATCCGATTTCGGCGACGGGTGCGGCCGATACGAATTATGCGATCACCTATCAGAATACGGGTTTGTTGACGATCAACCCGGCGGCACTGACGATTACCGGCAATAGTCCTTCCATGACGTATGGGGCGACGGGTCTGCCTGTGTTGTCGGCGGCGTTTTCTGGTTTTGCCAATGGGGATGGTTCGGCCAGTCTGACGACCCAGCCAACGGTATCGACGACGGCAATCGCTTATGATGGGATCAAAGTGGGTTCGGGGTCTGCGGTGGGGGTCTATCCTGTAAAAGTTTCGGGTGCGGTGGATTCAAATTACACGTTTACTTATCTGCCGGGTGTTTTGACGGTTAATCCGGCGGCGCTGACGATTACGGCGAATAATGGCAGCATGATCTATGGGGGCAGCAGTTTGCCGCTGACGGCCTCTTACGCGGGCTTGGCCAATGGAGACACGTCGGCCAGTCTGACGACGGCGCCGATTTTTGCGACGACGGCGACGGCCTATAACGGTACTGCGGGTTCGGGATCGAATGCTGGGAACTATCCGATCAATATTGGCGATGCGGTGGATTCGAATTATGCCATTACCTATAAAGCGGGAACATTGACGGTCAACCCAGCACCCTTGAATTATGTGGCTAATGCGGCGGGTATGACCTACGGCGGTGCGATGCCCTCGGTATTGTCGGGAAGTGTGACGGGTCTGGTCAATGGCGATACGGCTGGGACTGTGTTCAAGGGAACGGCGAGCTGGGCGACGAATGCGTTAGCTAATTCGAATGCGGGGAGTTATTCCATTAATGGAAGTGGGTTGACGCTGCAGGGAGCCGCCAGTGGCAATTACGTTGTGACGCAGGCATCAGGTAATGCGACGGCCTTTACCATCAACCCGGCAGCATTGACGATCACTGCCAATAACGACACGATGACCTATGGAGCCACGGCCTTTGACAATGCCCTGACCTATGCGCTTAAGGGCTTGGTCAATGGCGATACGCAGTCGAGTTTAACGACGCAGCCGACGGTATCAACAACCGTCAAGGTTTATGATGGCAAGACGGTAGGTTCGGCATCGCCGGTACAGGCAGGCGGCTATCCGATCAATGTGTCGGGTGCCGTTGACCCGAATTACGCCATCACCTATGTGCCAGGAGTGTTTACGGTGAATCCGGAACCTTTGTACTATACGGCGACTCCGGCGAGCATGATCTACAGTAGTGCCTCTCTACCATCCCTGACGGGTTTGGTCACTGGCATTAGCAATGGCGATGCCTCAAGTTCGGTCTATTCGGGGGGAGTGGTGTTTTCAACACCGGCAACAACAACATCATCAGTCGGAAATTATGCCGTTAATGGCTCTGGTGCGACCGTCATCAGCAGCAATTATCAGGCGAGTATTGCTCAAGCGGCGACTAATGCCACAGACTTGAGCATCACTCCGAAGCAGTTAACCCCTGTTCTGGCAAATGGCAACAAACTTTGGGATGGAACCAATGTATTAAAAAATCCGGTGATTACAGCCACTGGGATATTGCCCACCGACACGGTTTCCATTCTGGGGAATGCTGTGTATTCAAGTACCGCAGGTATGAACCTGACGATTACCGCATCTGGACTGTCTTTGGCAGGGAGCTCGGCGCCTGATTACTCGCTAAGTACCTGGCTGACACAGGCGTCAACTTTGACTGCTACTGGAAATATTACTCCGGCGCCTCTCTATGAAGCTGCAGTATTGCCTGAAGGTAGTTCGGTGCCGGTTGTTTCTGCTCAGCCTCCGGTGTCGGAACCTCACTTGGATGCACAGGCTTCGGTTGATCATGTTCCGGCCAGGGAAGTCAGTTCAGCAACGGTTTCGTCATTAATGCCTGCTGGACTCTTGAATATTGTGGGCGATGGCATGCTGATGCCCTAAGTTACAAAGGACAAAGGAATAAATTATGTACATCAGAATAAAGTGGCTTGGGGCGTGGGTGGGTTTGAGCGTTGCTATGGTGTCGGTCAGTGGGTGTGGTTCTGGTGTTGGTAACAATACGATATTGCCAACACCAGTAATCACTAATCCCTTTGCGTCAACCGTGACACAGTCCTCTGTGCCACCACTGACCGCGGGTAGTTCGACCGTAACAAATACGCCGGTCGCTTACAAAACGGGTACACCGCTGCTGGCGACCTATACTGCGACGAACAGTAACCGGAGCAGCATGGGTGTGGGCTTTCTGCTGGAAAGTCCGGCGTTGGATGTGGCGGCTCAGGCGCATGCGCAATATCTTGCAGCCCAGACCCCGCAAATTGAGTCGCATAATGAAACGCAAGGTGCCCCAAGTTTCTACGCAACGACCCCTTATGCCCGTGCCATGAAGGCAGGATTTTCACCAAGTTCGGCCTGGATTGATGAATCAATTGGCGATGCGAGTAATTGTGCCGGACAATTGATGGATACTGTTTATCATCTGCAAGAGTTGACCAGCAATGCTCAGCAGGTTGGGATCGGTTCTGTGCCAGGTTGGGCTTGTGTCATTGATGTGGCAACAGTAACAGGATCGGCTAATCTGGTCCAGCCGACCAATGGGGCTGGTGTGCCGACGACAGGGGGGCAGCAGTTGCCTGTTGGGGTTTTAGGGGTCTATCCCTACAATGGACAGAGCAGTGTACCCGATGCCATGTCTCTGAGTGAACAACCTGCACCGCCTTTACCATCAAGTTACACCAATCCGGGCCATCCGATTTTGATGCGAGCAGGTGTTGTTCAGTCAACGGATCAGCTGACGGTAACATCGTTTGGGGTGATCAATTCTTCGAAAAATGCCGTAACGGGCGTTTTGTTGCTTGATCCGCTGGCGGCTGCAAACTCTGCAGCCATTTCCTCAGCAACGCTAACCATTGTATCTGACCCCCTCATTATGCCTGGAGTTGCTGTTTTTGTTCCTCAGTCGGCTTTGGTTTCAGGGATGACTTATACAGCAAGTTTCAAAGGAACCATGGGTGCTGCTTCGTTGAGTAACACTTGGGCCTTTACGGCGCAGTAAAAGGTGATGTGTGCGTGTCTTAATTGGTTTTTGGGTTGTATTTGTGCTGCTTTGTTTGTTTTCATATACAGCAGATGCGGATATTTATCGGAAAATCGAGAATGGCCAGGTCATTTTCTCCGATACGCCTTTTGATGGCGCCGAGAAAATCGAGTTAGGGCCGATCAACACGATCTCGGGAATGGACAAATCCAGTACTGAGCTTGATAAGAGTGGATCCTCCGCGGATCATGGTTTTAAAATTAAAATTGCCTCACCTGTTGATGGGCGTACCTACCAGCACGATAAGGATATTGCCGTTTCCTATCGGGTTGAATCGTCTGTGCCGCCTGAGGATAAGGTGGTACTTATGCTGGATGGTCAAGAGCATGGTTCGGCCGTACTCAGTGGACTGGACCGCGGTGCTCATGTGCTGGAGGTGCGGATTCTGGATGCCTCCGGTCACAAAATTGCCAGTGCTGCTGCACATTTTCTGATCTACCAGCATTCCCTCTTCCAACCCCACTCATGAGTGGTTTGCCATGTCCGACAGCGTCTTGATCTCATGCAGTCCTGTTCTGGATCGTTATCTGAGAGATCATGCTGAATTATCCAAGGACAGGCAGCCGTGGAGGCATATTCAGTGTCGTCAGGACTTTGAACAGGCTGTTCTTCCGCTTTTGTCTATGAGGGATGAGCCTGGTTTTATGTCGGCACTGCGCCGGTTACGTACTGGACAGCAAATGCAGTTCATCTACCGGGAACTGCATGGGGTGGGTACCCTGCAAGAGAGGATGCGCGAGCTGTCGGATTTTGCCGATGTTTGTGTTGAGGCTGTACTGCACTGGCTGGATCCGGAAGACCGCTGGGGATTGATTGTCTTTGCCTTGGGAAAGCTGGGTGGGCACGAACTGAATCTTTCCTCGGATATCGATCTGGTGGTTTCCTGTGTTGATGCATCCCACGCCGAGCAGGCACAACGGTGCATGCAGCAATTTATCCGAATCATGGCAGCTGCGACAGCTGATGGATTTGTCTTCCGGGTTGACCTTCGTTTGCGTCCTTGGGGAGAGGGGAGTGCGCTGGTCGTTTCCTTGCCGGCACTGGAGTCTTACTACGAGCGGCATGGTCGAGACTGGGAGCGTTATGCCTGGATCAAGGCTCGGGTTATCGCTGGTCGTCTGGAGGAAGCTGAGGGTTTTTTACGCCGCTTGCGTCCGTTTGTCTATCGTCGTTACCTGGACATGGCGGCAGTTCATGGCTTAAGCCATATGAAGGCACAGATCGAGCGCGAGGAGCGCCGCGCTGATGTTTTGAATATCAAAACAGGCAAGGGAGGAATCCGTGAGGTTGAGTTTGTCGTTCAGGCATTTCAGCTCTTGCGTGGCGGCATGGACGGTGCGCTTCAGACCAGTTCGATTCTGGCTGCGCTGGATGTACTTGAGCAGCGCCCATGGTTGCCCGTGTCTGTGGTGCAGCAACTCCGCCAAGATTATCTCTGGTTGCGTCGCCTTGAACACCTGATTCAGGCTCAGGAAGATCAGCAGACACAACTTCTTCCTAGGGATGAACAAATGCGAACCCGGCTTATCCGGGTTCTGGGGTATGAGTCTTGGTCCGTATTCGAGTTAGAACTGGACCGCTGTCAGGAGCGAGTTCATGATGTCTTTTGTTCGGTGATCGCTGAACCTGCACATCTGATCATGGATGTTGATCCTGAATTTCGGGATCTGTGGCTTGGAATTTTGGACCAGCCGGTTGCATGGCTTGCAGGCTTTGGTGTGGATGCGGATGCCTGGAATGAACTGCTGGTGAGCTTTAGAAAGACACGGGCACTACGGGCACTGAGCGCAGTAGCGCGCGGGCGTCTCGATGATTTTATGGCGCGTCTTCTGCAGCAGGCAACACAGTTGGGATGCACTGCGGATGCACTGCGCAGTGTACTGAACTGGGTTGAGCAGGTTGCCGGGCGTTCTGTATATCTGTTGCAGACCGGTCAGACGGCTGATGGGCTGCTGCGACTGCTCCGTATGGGCCAACAAAGTCCGGGTCTACTTGATATGCTCGGACGTTATCCTGCTGTGCTTGATGATGTCTTGTCCGGGCCGGTTTTAGCAAAATTACCCACTCTGGAGGAATTTCGGCAGGATCTGGGTGAACGCCTTATCCGCTTGCCGGAACAGGATAGCGAATCCATCCTGAGGACGCTGCGCTGGTTTCACAAAGCACACCTTATCAGGATTGCTCTGGCGGAAATCGAACATCAA